>NZ_JBNDHT010000013.1:0-73532 GCF_056755115.1 Rhizobium sp. SVR5-2C
CGCCCGATGCCTTTGCCATGCCCAGCGCCTGCTCGGCGAATGCGATAAGGGCATCAGCCGTCCGGGCCTCCTTCGACATACATATCCCGACCGAGAATGAAAGCGCAGCGCAGCGTTTTCCCGATACCGGGTGCACGACCGGAAGTCCCTTCAGTCGATCGCGCAGCCTGTCGATGAGCCGCATGATTTCCGTCTCGTCTGCGGTTCGGAAAATGAAACCGAAGCGACCTCGATCGAAACGGCAGGCCAGGTCCTCTTTGCTGAACAGCGTCCGGATCAGCTCACCGATACCGTTGAGGACGGGTTCCAGGAGGTTCGGAATAGCGGCAACAGTCTCATAGCCGTCAATGTCCGCAAAGGCCACTCCACACAAGTCAGGCAGCCCTGACTTCTCGTAGATCTTGGCCAGTTCCTTGTTGAACACACGGCGGTTGCCCAGCCCGGTCACCGTATCGACAAATCTGGCGGCATTCGCCGCGGCTGTCTCGTGCTGCACCTGCTCGAGCTTCTGGGATTTCTCCACCACCTTCGAGGCGAGCATTGCACTTTGTGCCTCGCGAGCGTGTGTCGCCGAACTCACCGATTGCAGCGATCGCGTGAGTGCGACCTTGTCCGTCACATCATTGGCTTCGAAAATCCTGGCGGCTTGGCTGATAACACTTCCATAGCGCGTCAATGCTGACTTTTCCTCGTCGAGCAGCGAGAGAATGCTCTGCAACTCCTGTTGCACCTGGCCCGAACGTGTCTCAAGCAGACTGCCTTCGAAGTGATGAGGCAGGTAACGCCGGCCAATCGCATCCAGGGCGTCCTGCGTCTTGACCGTGCCAAGCGACCTGAGTTCGCGGGTGAGATCCGGGCTGTTGCCGGTCATCGCCTCGAACACGAGTTCGTAGTTCCGCGGCAGTCCCTCGATACCTAGTTGTTGCAAGACCGTTGCAACGCGAAAGGCCAGATTCGTGGGCGTATTGGGCTGCACCAGATGCTCTCCAACGTGACTTTGCGTTTACCACCGACGACACGGGCCGGGTCATGGCCAGCCGGGTCGCTATTGCAAGCAAGGGAGCTTTCTGCGACGGCCTTCGGCCGTGCCGGAAAGCATAAGAGAGATGCATGATAGAGAACCGCAGGAGCATCATGCTCGAGCGGCAAGCAACGTCTGGTAGCAATATTAAGCGTACCTAATTAAGGCGAAGTAAATGCGAAATCCGGAACAGGAGGGCACGAAACTTCTGGCAGGCGTTTTGTTCTCGCGGGAGAAAGATCCTTCAGATTCCCTGAATTCCTTCGCGAAAATGGAGCTCCAGCTTGAATTAGTAACGCATAAGTTACGATTCGCTAATACGTTCACGCGAAAATAGGTGGAACTCGTAGCAACTGGCGGAAACCATGTTTGTCGTATCAGTCGTCGATGATGGGCAAGAGCGCAACCTCGTCGCCACCAAGGTCTGGATGGAAGACGGCGTCGTCGTCGTGCAGGCCGGCGGAAAGCAGCATGCATTTCCCGCCTCAAGCCTCGTCGAAATCATGGCGATCGAAAAAGAATACGAGCGGGAAGACCGCTGGGGCCAGCGACGAAGAGCGATGATCAACTGACAGCAATCCTTCGTCCTGCTGCGGCGGCTTGGCTACCCAATTCAGCAGCCGATCCCCGCGTCAAAATGTGGCCATTGAAAGGCATGTCCGCCGCCCTAAGTGGCTGATTCTGCGGCATTGTCCGCGGTCCACCATGCCCAGCTCACCTCAGCGGGAGACCGGCTTTATGGCAATCGTCATTACTTCCATCCTTTTTCTCATCATTGGACTGGCGCTCGGCGGCGGCGGGCTGTGGCTCGTGACGCTCGGCGGCAGCGTCTTTTACCTGTTTGCAGGCTTGATGTTCATTGCGACGGCCGCGCTTCTCCTTTTGCGCAGGGCCGCCGCGCTCTGGGTCTATGCGGCGCTGGTTGTCGTCGCGCTCATCTGGGCGGTGTGGGAAGTCGGCTTCGACTGGTGGCAGCTCGGACCGCGCGGCGGGCTGATCATCCTGCTCGGCCTCTGGTTGCTGACGCCGTGGATCCGGCGGCCGCTCGGGTTTTCGAGCCCGAGTGGCCTTCCCTACCCCGCCAATCCCTGGCCGCTCGCCGTGCCCGTCATTATCGCCGTTCTCGTTGCCGGCTATTCGATGACCACCGATCCGCACAGCCTTGCCGGCGATCTGCCGACTGGGGTCGTGGCAGCCGCCCCGCCCTTCGGAGGCAATGTGCCGGATGGCGAGTGGCATCAATATGGCCGCACGCCTTTCGGCCAGCGCTACTCGCCGCTCGACCAGATCAACAAGGACAATGTCAAGGACCTCAAGGTCGCCTGGCAGTACCAGACCGGCGACGTCAAGCAGCCCGGCGATATCGGCGAGACCACCTATCAAGTGACGCCGCTGAAGGTCGGCGACACGCTCTACCTTTGCACGCCGCACAACTGGGCAATCGCGCTCGACGCGAAGACCGGGAAGGAGAAGTGGAAATACGATTCCAATTCCGGCTTGAACCCCGACCGTCAGCACCAGACCTGCCGTGGCGTGACCTATTATGCCGATCCGGCAACCGCAGCCGGCCAGCCCTGCGCCGAGCGCGTCTATCTGCCGACTTCGGATGCCCGATTGATCGCGCTTGACGCGGCCAACGGCAAGGTGTGCGAAAACTTCGCCGACAAGGGCACGCTGCATCTCGAGACCGGCATGAAATACAATCCGGCCGGCTATTACTATTCCACCTCGCCGCCGGTCGCCGTCGCCGGCAAGATCATCGTCGGCGGGGCCGTCAACGACAACTATTCGACCACGGAGCAATCCGGCGTCATCCGCGCCTTCGACATCAATACCGGCGCCCTCATCTGGAACTGGGACTCTGGCAATCCGGACCAGACCACCCCCTTGCCCGAAGGTCAGACCTACGTGACCAACTCGCCGAACAGCTGGTCCGTCTCCAGCGTCGACGAAGGGCTTGGCATGATCTTTGTTCCGCTCGGCAACCAGGTGCCGGACCAGCTTGGCATGAACCGCAGCGCCAATGTCGAGAAGTTCTCCTCCTCGGTCATTGCCCTCGACATCAATACCGGCCAGGTGAAATGGGTGAGGCAGTTCGTCCACCATGATCTCTGGGACATGGACGTACCGGCGCAACCGGTGCTCTTCGACATGACGAAGCCGGACGGCGGCGTCGTGCCTGCACTGGTCGCGCCGACGAAACAAGGGGACCTTTATGTGCTTGACCGGCGCAGCGGCGAGCCAATCTTTCCCGTGAAGGAAATCCCCGCACCATCAGGCGCAATTCCCGAGGACCATACGGCGCCGACTCAGCCGATTTCGGACCTCACCTTCACGCCCGATCCGCTGAAGGAAAAGGACATGTGGGGGGTCACGCTGTTCGATCAGCTCGCTTGCCGCATCGAGTTCCACCGCTACAAGTATGAGGGCCGCTATACGCCTCCGTCGCTTGTCGGCTCGATCATCTATCCGGGCAATTTCGGCACGTTCAACTGGGGCAGCGTCGCGGTCGATCCGGAGCGGCAGATCATGTTTGGCATGCCGACCTATCTCGCCTTCACCTCGCGGCTGGTGCCCGCCGCCGATATCCCGCCGCGCGGACAGGACGAAAAGGGCAGCGAGCAGGGTTTGAACCGCAACGACGGAGCGCCCTATGGCGTTTTCCTGGGGCCGTTCCTCGGCCCGCTGCAGATCCCCTGCCAGGCGCCGCCATGGGGCTATGTCGCGGGCGTGGATCTGAGGACTGGCAAGATCGCCTACATGCACAAGAACGGCACGGTGCATGACATGACGCCGCTGCCGCTGCCCTTCAAGGTCGGCGTGCCGGGCATCGGCGGGCCAATGCTCACCAAGGGCGGGGTCGCCTTCCTCGGCGCTGCCGTCGACGATTACCTGCGCGCCTACGACGCCACCAACGGCCGCCAGCTGTGGGAAGCGCGGCTTCCGGCCGGCGGCCAGGCAACGCCGATGACCTATACGACCAGCGACAACAAGCAGTATGTCGTGATGGTCGCGGGCGGGCATGGATCGGTGGGAACGAAGCCTGGTGACTACGTGATTGCCTATACACTGCCGTAAGGGGCTCATCTCTTTTCCCGTCGAGGGAAGAGATCGCCGCTTTCTGCCGCTCCGGCGTCGCACGCAAGCTCCGGGCAGGCTCGCGGGTACAATCTTCCCTCGAAATTTTTCGAGGGGACAATTTTCATGAAGATCGGAGACAGCATTTCCAGCTATTACGGGCTCGGCAGCCTTTTTGCGCAGCAGAGCCAGTCCAAGACCCAGCAGGGCGGGGATTTCGACATGGGTGTTGCCCGAAGCGGTGCCGGTCCCGAGCCTGCCTATACGCCGCCTTCCCTCTCCAAGGCCATGTGGGACATGCAGCCGGCGGGCGATACGACGATTGCCGAGGAAACGGACGCGGATCGCGAGGCGAAGGCGCGTCACGACCAGCTTGTCAGCGACTTCTCGGAATATGCGAACATGTCGCCGGCAGAGATGATCCGCAAACGGATCCTCGACCAGCTCGGCCTCGACGAGAACAGCCTGAAGGCGATGCCGCCGGAAGAGCGTGCCGCAGTCGAAAAGCAGATCGCCGACGCCATCAAGCGCGAGCTGACCGGCATCGACGGCGGCGACAGCAATTCGGCAACCTCGGACGTGCCGCAGACCGCATCGAATACGGACGCGCAGAACGCCTGAGTTCGGTTTCACCTGAGATTTTGATTCAAGCCGATGCGGCGGAGATTCATCTCACCGCCGTATCTTTCTGAATTTCCTGATTATCCTGCCATGCTCGCGACGATCTTCGCGACCTCGGCAAAAACGGGGTTCAGCTCGTTCACCGGCGCAGTTGCTTCCGCCACGTAGGCCGTCACGAGAATGGGACCGCGATCGTTCGGCCAGATGATGGCAACGTCCGCGGCCGTGCCACCGGAGCCGGTGCCGGTCTTGTCCCCCACCTTCCAGCCATCAGGCAAGCCGGCGCGCAGGCGCGCGCCGCCGGTGGTGCTTGCCACCATCCAGTCGATCAGCGTTGCGCGCGACGGCTCGGAAAGCACCGAGCCGAGCGCGACGTTTCCGAGCGTGTCGAGCATTGCGTCGGGCGTCGTCGTGTCGCGCGGGTCGTCCTTCTTTCCCTCGTTGAGGGCCGTCTCCCAGCGATCGAGGCGGGTCGAGCTGTCGCCGATCGAGCGCAGCCACTTGGTCAGCGCCTCCGGACCGCCGAAGCTTTCCAGCAGCAGATTGCCGGCGGTATTGTCGCTGAGGGTGATGGCCGCCTTGCAGAGCTCGCCGACGCTCATGCCCTCGCCGCCGACGTGTTTTTCCGTCTCCGGCGAATAGGAAACCAGCTTGCCTTGATCATAGATCACCCGGCGTTCGAGGTTTTCCGCTCCCTTGTCGACGCGTGATAGCACCATGGCCGAAGCGAGGACCTTGAAGGTGCTGCACATGGGGAAGCGCTCGGTCTGGCGAAAGCCGAGCGTGATATTCGTCTCCGTATCGATGACGGAAACGCCGAGCCTGCCGCCGGTGCGCTTCTCGAGGTCCGCAAATCGGCGGTCGATGTCCTCATCGCTCTCGGCAGCGCGGGCGAAAGGGGAAAGGCCCAGTGCTGGAACGAGCATCGCCGCACCCAAAAGCGTGCGGCGATGGATCGAAAATTCTTTCATGAAATCCCTCCGGCAGAATCAACAGCCAAAGAGCTAGGCGCCGATTGTGGCGCCTTGTCGTCACATGCGCTCAATCAAGCCGCCTGCAGCTGGGTGACCTCGACGGTGACATGCGAAAGCTCATGGAGCTCTTCCAGCTTCGCCCGATAGAAGGCGGGCTCGCGCGCCTCGGAGGTTGTGACGGCGACGATGGCGGCGTGGTGGCCGGGACCGACCTGCCAGACATGCAGGTCCGTGATCCGGTCGCCGCCGGCTTCGATCACCTGGCGGATTTCGTCGGGGAGATCTTCCCCATCGGCAATCACATCGAGAAGCACGCGGCCGGAGGACTTCATCAGGCCCCAGGACCACTGTGCGATGATAATGCCGCCAACAATCCCCATCAGCGGATCGAGCCAGAGCCAGCCGTAGATGCTGCCGAAAGACAGCGCGGCAATGGCGAGCACCGAGGTCAGCGCATCGGCGATGACATGGATGTAGGCCGCGCGCAGATTGTTGTCGGATGCCCGGCCATGGTGGGCGTGATCGCCGTGATGATGATGGTCATGATGATGGCTGTGACCATGATCGTGACCATGGTGATGGTGGTCGTCCTTGAGTAGCCAGGCGCTGGCAAGATTGACCGCGAGACCGACGACGGCAACGCCGATGGCCTGCGCGAAGCTGATCGGCACCGGATGGGTGATGCGCACGAAGCTCTCCCAGGCCATCAGCAGCGCGATCATGGCGAGAATGATGGCGCTCGCAAATCCCGCCAGATCGCCGAGCTTGCCGGTGCCGAAGGTAAACCGGGGATTGCGCGCCTGCCTGCGTGCATAGAGATAGGCAACGGCGGAGATCAGAAGCGCGCTTGCATGCGTCGACATATGCCAGCCGTCGGCGACGAGCGCCATCGAGCCGTAATACGTACCGGCGCCGATTTCGACGACCATCATCACCGCCGTCAGGGCGATCACGAACCAGACGCGGCGCTCGTTGCGCTCGTGGTCGGCCCCGAGGAAGACGTGTTCATGTTCCAGCATTCGTGCGCTCATCGCGCGCTCCTTCGATTCTCGTCAGCGGATGTAGGTCCGCAGCACTTCCGAAATTTCCCCGACCGCCTGTGTCCGCGCCGCTTCGTCGGCGGCCTGCAGCACGTGTTCGTGCAGGTGATCGTCCAGCACCTCGCCCGTCAGCCCGTTCAGCGCGCCGCGGATCGAGGCCAGCAGTTGCAGGATGTCGCCGCAGGGACGCTCGGCCTCCAACGCCCTCTCGACGGCCTCGAGCTGCCCCTTGAGGCGGCTGACGCGGGCGATGAGCTTCTTCTTCTGGTGGGTCGTGTGGGACATGGCAGCCTTCAATTTAATATAGGGGGGTATAGTATATTCAGCCGAAAAAGGGAAGTGAAACTTGCGTGTTCCCCGCGGCAATATCCCCTTCTCCGCTGCTGGGGAGAAGGGGAGAACGACCGCTATGGCGCCGCCGGTAATCGGCCCGTCAACCCGCTACAGCGTCTTCGCACCCGCCATTTTGGTGAACACCTGCACGCGCTTCCAGCGCAGCGTGCCGGGCTTGTATTTCTTCAGCCACTCCCGGGTTTCGCTCTCGTCCAGAAAGAGGCTTGCGCTGCCGTCGGCCGAAGCATTCGCCTGGCCATCGCTCCGCCCAGCCATGACCTCCTGGATCGACCGGAAATAATAGTGGTTGAACAGGCGGTTGAACTCGGTGAAGTAGATATCGGCGACGCGTTCGCTGCCGCGGATCAAGAGCATGTTCTCGTCGTTGCTGTTGGTGGAGTCCTCAGAGAAATTCGCCGAACCGGTGATGACGATCGGGTCGGGGCCGAGCGGATCCTTTAGCAGAAACTTCGAGTGGACGTAGGCCACATGCTGATTGAGCTCCAGCGCCCGCGCATTGGTTTCCCGCGTCCACTGATAGACCGGATCGCGCAGGAACGATCCCCAGGCCTGATAGACGTTCTGTTTCGCGTTCAGCGGCACGAAAGGATCGCTGGCGCGGGGATTGGGCTTGTCCTGTTTTTCCAGAAGCAGAAAGAGCACGGGACGCTGCGGCATGTTGGCTGCGGTGTTGTCGACAAGTGCAGCCTTGAATTTCTTATTTATGCCGAAAGCAAGCGTGATGCCGCCATAATCGGTGGCGGAATCCAGTGCGTCGACATACATGTCGAGCACCTTGCTTCCCGAACGCGGACTGAAAACGCTCGATACGCCGGCCGGAATATCCTCCCAGTCCGCGGGAACCACCGCCAGCGCCATCACGGCGTCGCGATAGGCCTTGCGCTTGGCATCGGATACGGGTCTCGTTTCGCCCTCGACCGCCCCAGGGTCACCCACGAGAATCTCCCAGTAGGCTTTGAAGGCCAATGCAACATCCGTGTTGCGCACCCAATGGCCGACATTCGTCTGCCCATGGATGCCGCCCATCGACATATTGGTCGAGCCGGTCCAGACTTCCTTTGGTTCCTGCGCGGCGCCTTTCAGCAGGACCAGGAACTTGTTGTGCTGGATGTTGTTCGGGTTGTTTTCCCGCCAGCGGGCAATCGCCGCTGCAGGCAACCCGGCCTTTTCGACGGTAGCCTTGTTGTCCTCGCGCGGAAAGCTTGGATGGAACTTGCCCTTCTTGTCGGTGTATTCATTGATCTTCGCGTCGAGGATGAGCTTGACGGTGACGCCGCGATCGATGGCGGCCTTGAGACGTTCGGCGACCGGCAGGTAGCGGAATTCGTAGAAGCATCCGAGGAGCGTATCGCCGGCCTGCGCCTGATCGATAAACCTGAAAAGCGCCTCGTCGAGGTCGCGGCTCAGCCATTGCAACGCTTCAAGACGCTTCTCCGCCGGCTTCAGATCGTCAGGCTTGTGGTTGCCGAAACGGCGCTGATAGGCCTGGCTGCTGGCGACGCCGCGGTTGAAGAAGATGTCGTGCTCGAGATCTGTGAAAAGCGGCTCCGTCTTGACGACGATCTTCACGGGCGGCGCGCTGCGGTCGATGTTCTTCGGCTCGCCTTTCAGCGGGTAGAAGAAATATTCGTAGCGCCGGTCGGGCTTCGCGGTGAAATCGTCCCAGACGAAACTCTGCACCGGATGATCGTAGGTGGTGACGATCGTCTTCTCGTCCGGCTGCTGGATGACGCTCGCGAAGACCTCATGCCGTAGACGAAATAGCGCTGATTTTCCGTTGGGTCGTATCGCTCGACCGCGAAACCCAAGAGGCCTTTCGTATCGGCGTTCTCATAGTCGATCGCGAATGAGACGGTGTTGACGCCGGTAACTGCGAAAATGCGATATCCGTCAACTTCCTTGGAAACGAAACGCATGATTCCCCTCCGTAAAAGCGTTCGTCTGGAAAATGAGATTTCTACATAAAGCTGCGTTGCCACGTTACACAACTTAACGGACAGTATCCATCGTTGATGACACCCCATTGACAAACGGTCCGTTCTGGAGAATCTATCGCACATGATCAAGAACGCGCATCACTCCCGCTCGTATTTTTGGCTGTACCTGTAAGGGGCGGCCGACAGATCATATTGTCAACAAGCCGCCGTCAGGCGGCTTTGTTGTATCGGCAGCGTCCTGACGGCAGAACACAGATAGGACGCGAAGGCCATGATTGAAATCGAAGACAGCGAAGTCTCACTGATCCGCCCGCCGGTGGTCACCATCCGCGCGGCAAAGCCGCGGGACCTGCCCGCACTCAACGACATGATCGCCCTGCTTGCCGCCCATCATGGCGATGCGGCCATGGCGACGCCGGAACAGCTGGAGCGCGACCTCTTCGGCCCCGTTCCCTGGATTACCGCGCTGGTCGCCGAAACCACCGACGGGCTGATTGGCTACGCGATCCTCGTACCGCTCTACAGGGCGCAGGAAGGCAAGCGCGGCATGGACCTGCATCACCTCTTCGTCCGCGACGGCCATCGCGGCCACGGTATTGGCCACCATCTCGTCAACCGCGCCCGCGAAATGGCGAAGACTGCCGGCTGCGACTACCTTTCGGTCAGCGCCGCGACCGGGAACATCCAGGCGCATCGCTTCTACCAGCATATGGACTTCACCCCTCGACCGGTGACCGGCATGCGCTATATGCAGGCGCTGGCTTGAACGCCTGCCGTTCCGGTTCACGAGGGAGAGATTGCATGACACGGCTTGCAGTGGTTCTGACGGAGGCTTTCGCGGATTGGGAGGTCGGGCAGCTGACGGCTTCTGCCCGCACCGAGTTCGGTTTCGACGTGGTGACCGCGTCGCCCGGCGGTGCGGAAGTGCGCTCCATGGGCGGCCTGCGCGTGACGCCTGATACGGCGGCCGAAGCACTGCGCGCCGACGCTTTCGACGGGCTCGTGCTTTGCGGCGGCATGATATGGGAAACCGAAAAAGCGCCGGATCTGAAGCCTGTCATCGACGATTTCATGGCGCGCGGCAAGCTGGTCGCGGGGATCTGCGGAGCGACGCTGGCGCTCGCCAGGGCGGGTGCGCTGAACAATGCCGCGCATACGAGCAACGCCTTGCGCTTCATCACCGATCTGCCCGGTTACTCCGGACACGCGCATTACAACGACGTGCCGACCGCGGTGCGCGGCGGAATGGTGGTCACCGCTCCCGGCTCGGCGCCAACCACCTTTGCCGCCGAAATCTACCGGGCACTGGATTTCCGCAACGAAGACCTCGATCAATATCTGTTGATGTTCGGCGCCGAACATCAGCCGAAGGCGGCCTAAAGCGCGTCGCGATCTTTTAGATTCGCTGAGCGCGCTTTAATTCTTTGTTTTCACGCATGTCTTTCGCCCGGAACCGGTTCCCACTTTCGGGAGACATGCTTTAGGCTCATTCATCGTATGACGGGCTCGCCGTGAAACCGCCGGCGAGAAGGTTTCGACACGCCAAATCCCACTTCCATCATCAGTCGCGGCGCCGCCTTTGCGACGGTTCCCATATGGAAGCCGAAAGGATCCTCGACGAAACCATGACCCGCCTTTCCGGTCAGCGTCACGGCGTTGTCCGGTCCGTAGAAATCGAGGATTTCACCTGCCGGGTGGCCGACAAGAAGCGTCAGCTGGTGTTTGAGCCGCCGGCGGTTATGGCTCCCTTTGACGTAAACATGCGGGCCGGTGTTTTCATCGACATCGACCAGGTAGAAGAAGAACTTCAGCATACGCCAGTCGTCCAGGTCGAAATGGTATTTGTCCAGCGATGCCAGGCTGCGGTCCGCTTCGCTCGCCTTTGTCGGAAAACTCCACCAGATGCGCGTGGTAATCAGTTGGGCCTGGGCGCCAAGATATTGTCTTGCGACCGCCGAAAGCAGCGGATCGCGCTGGACCGCAAGGACCGCTTCGCAATCCAACGCGCGTTCGAAGTGGTGGCCGCTGAGAATGGGTCGACCGTGCCTTTCTTCGGTATCACCGTGCTGCGGAGCCAAAAATTCTATTCTGCGATCGAAGTTACCGAAGCACGGTGTTTCGCTCGCGAATCTCGCGATTTCGCGGTGAATGCCCTCCGGAAGAACAAGACCGGAGAATAGCCCCTCCGCCTTCAACGAATCGACAACGGCTGCCGACTCGATGCCTTCAAACATCGATGGCAGGAGATCGGCGTTGTCGTGAGGTTGTTTGGCCGCAAGCCAGTGAGCTCTGCGGCCCGGTATGGTGCGCGCCAACAGGAACATCGGCAACCATGCCGGATTTTCCCGAACGTCGGCAAGATAGGTCGGGATGCGTACCGCCATGCGGCGCAGCTTTCCGCCTTTGCGAGCGACGGATTCAAGGTCATTGGAGCGGGATATGCCGTGCATTCAACTATCCTTTTTCTTCGGAAGCCTGGGGGCGCTTCAGTCAGCGACGAACATCAGATCGCTGAAAGGGGGTTATTGAAGAGCAGCGGTTAGGCTTGTGCTGCAATGCGGCATTTCTTTGATCGGCGTGGAAGATTAAGCCTTTGTTTTCTAAATATAACCTTGGCGCGAATAAATGCGTGCGCTTCGCCCCGCAGATAACATCTTGTCACCGCTTCGGCACGGCCTTGAGGTAGGCGGCGATTGCCTCGAGGTCGCTCTTCGGCAGGTGCGCGAGGTTCCTCTGGACCTCGGCCATCGAACCGCCGACGGTATCGAAGTCCGGGGTAAAGCCGGTCTCGAAGTAGTTGGCGATATCGGCCTCGCTCCAGGAGCTGACGTCTTTGGACCCTGGCGTGATGTCCGGGATGCGGCCCGGGCCGTCCGGATTCGGAGCGCCCGCGAGCCACATATCGTTCTCGAGACCGCCGAGCGCGTCACGCGGCGTATGGCATTCGCCGCAATGGCCGGGGCCTTCGACGAGATACTGGCCGCGCTTCAGCTTGTCGTCCGGATTGGCGAGCGCGACGTGTTGCGCGTCGTTCAGATAGAGCAACTTCCAGCCGCCGAGCGCCAGCCGGATGTTGTAAGGGAACGGCAGCTCGTGCGGCGGCGCGACATTGGGGCTCTTCGGCAGCGTCTTGATGTAACCGAAAAGGTCGTTGATGTCCTTGTCGGTCATGCGCGTATAGGAGGCGTAGGGAAAAGCCGGATAGAGGTGCTGACCGCCGGGGCCCACGCCACGCTTCATGGCATTGCCGAACTCCGCCAGCGTCCACGAGCCGATGCCGGCCTTTTCGTCCGGCGAAATATTCGGCGTATGAAATGTGCCGAAGGGCGTTTTCAGCGCAAGGCCGCCTGCGAGCGTGAGCTTTGCATCGCCTTCGGAACCAGGTGCCGCATGGCAACTGACGCAGCCGCCTGCCCAGAACACCTGCTCGCCGTTCTTCAGATCCGGCGCACCGAGATTGGCCCAGTGGCTTTCCGGCAGCGCGCTCGGCGCGGTGATGAAGTAAAAAACAGCACCGCCAATAAAGACGACACCGATGAGACAGAGCACAAACCGGATGAATCTACGGACCACGCGCCGCTTCCTCTTTTTACCGATGCAACGGCTAAAGATAAACCGGTCCGCGCCGGCGGCAAGGCAGGCGCGGACCGATGGATTGGAGGGGAATAGTCTGTTTGCTATTCTGTCTTCAGGCGGTAGATCTCGTGACAGCCGCCGCAATTGGCGCCGAGCGTCTTCAGCGCACCGCCGACTCCGGCCGCGTCGGCCGGAAGCTGGGCAAGGATCGTCTCAGCGTCGGTTCCGAGCTTCGCGGCGCGTGCCTTGAAGTCATCCATGTTCTGCCAGATCTTCGGGCTCGCGGCCTTGTCGCCCGTTTCCGTGCCCGGCTTGAACTGGTCGGGGAAAACCTTGGCGGTTTCGGAGATCGTTGTCAGCGCCGTCTTGATCACCTCGGCGTCGTAGGGCTTTTCACCTTTGGCGATCGCCGCCAGCGCGCCGGCGGCAGCACCGTTCTTCTTCATCAACGCTGAGCGCGCTTCGTGCGTGCCGTCCTGCGCGAAAACCGCCGTCACCGCCACGCCGACAAGCAAGACACCCGCCGCAATTGCCTTGAATTTCATATCTTCACTCCTTTTGATACCGAGATCTTTGGAGGCCGGCGCCTCATATTCGCGGCCGCATGATGGCAAATATATTCAAGGCTCGAAGTAACAAGTGGGTGATATCACAACAAATTCAGAATGGTAATGGCGCGCCTCCACGCACTTTTGACGGAGGCGGTCCATCCTATTGCACCATCCTCCAGCCATGCCAGGCGGTCAGCACGGAGACGATGATCAGCAATGCACCGGCGACGCGGCCGACGACGATCGTTGCCTGCGGATTGGAAATCAGCAGCTGGCGGCTTCGCGATGCTGTCAGCGCCACCGCGCCGTAGATGGCGAACTGCGTGGCGAGCGTCATGGCGCCCATGATGAGCCCCTGCAGCCAGATCGGCCCGTAGGCCGGCTTCAGGAACTGCGGGTAGATGGCGAGCATGAACAGATAGGCTTTCGGATTGATGAGGCAGGTGATCGCGCCCTGCCGGAAGGCGCGCCAACCGGAGCGCACGCTCCCCTCGCCCACCGCATTCACCGTGATGGAACTGCGGATCAGCGTGAAGCCGATCCAGATCATGTAGGCCGCGCCCAGAAAGAGCAGCGGATTGAACAGCGAGGGAATGAGGCTCGCGAGGATGCCGACGCCGATCGCGCCATAAAGCGAATGCACCGCCCCGCCGGCCATGATGCCGGCGGTTGCCGCCATGCCACGGCTTCGGCCGCCGGTCAGCGAATTGGCGAGCACGAAAAGCATGTCCATGCCCGGCACGATGATGATGCCGAAGAGAAGCGTGAAGAAGAGCCAGAGGTTTTCGGTGTAGGTCATGTCAGTTGTCTGCCTTCAAATCCGGCGGCCGGCTTTGCGAACCGCCTTGTATTTCAATTCGATAGGCAGATGGTATATGCAAGGCCAACTGACAGTGTATTGTCAGGAGCCTTCATGGAGACCGGCAAAAATGCGCAAGGCCGCGCGCCTATTCGAGATCATCCAGATTCTTCGGCTGGCGAAGAAGCCGATGACGGCTCAGGCGATGGCCGATGCGCTGGAAGTGACCGTGCGCTCCATCTATCGCGATATCGCAGCGCTTCAGGCGATGCGCGTGCCGATCGAGGGCGGGCGCGGCATCGGCTACATCATGCGGCCGGGCTTCGACCTGCCGCCGCTGATGTTTTCGATCGAGGAGATGGAGGCGATCGTACTGTCGCTGGCGCTGCTCGAGCGAACCGGCGATGCCGAGCTGAAGCAGGCGGCCAAACGCGTGAACCAGAAGATCGCCGGCGCAGTGCCCGGACCGCTGCGCCAGGCGATGGAGAACAAGGCACTCTTTGCCTGGGGTGCGGTGGCGCAAGCGCCCGCCGGTTTCGATCTCGGCATGGTGCGCCGGGCGATCCGCGACGAGCAGAAGCTGGCGCTCGACTACCGCGACGAACTCGGACGCGCGAGCGAACGCACCATCCGCCCGATCGCGCTGATCTATTATTCGCACTATGCCAATATCGTCGGCTGGTGCGAGCTGCGGCAGGCGATCCGCAATTTCCGCAGCGATCGGGTCGAGCATTGCGAAACGGCAGCCGCCTTTTTTCGCGGCGGAGGCGACCGGCTGCGGGAGGATTGGATGAACGGCTGGGCCACCCCTCCGGCAGCCGGTTAGCGCATCAAAGATTGGCGCCGCCCGAAACCTCGATGCGCTGGCCGTTGACCCAGCGGTTGTCGTCCGACAGCAGCGAGGCGATCATCGGGCCGATGTCATCGGCGATCCCGGCACGGCCGAGCGCGGTCGAGTCGGCGACCATCTTGTTGTACTGTGGATTGTCGCGCACCAGACCGCCACTGAAATCCGTCTGGATGGCGCCGGGTGCGACCGTATTCGCCGTGATCCCACGAGGGCCGAGTTCCTTTGCGAGATAGCGCGTGAAGACTTCGATCGCCCCCTTCATCGAGGCGTAGGCGGAAATGCCGGGTACGGTGAAGCGCGCAAGCCCGCTCGATATGTTGATGATCCGGCCGCCATCGGCCATCAGCGGCAGGAGCTTCTGCGTCAGGAAATAGACGCCCTTGAAATGCACGTTGACCAGTTCGTCGAACGCTTCCTCAGTCATCTCCGCAATTGAAGCGTGGTGGCCCGCCCCCGCATTGTTGACCAGATAGTGAAAATGAGTCTGGCCAAGGGCTTGCAGGACGTCTCCCACCTGGCTCACGAAGCCGTTAAAGTCGGCTATCCGCCCGGTGTCGAGCTGCAGCGCGATGCCCTTCGCGCCAAGCGCCTCGATCTCGGCGACCGCAGCGTCGGCTTCTGCCCGATTTGCGCGATAGGTGAAGATGACATCGACACCGCGCTTTGCGAGATTGACGGCGGTGTTGCGGCCGAGGCCCCGGCTGCCGCCGGTGACGATGGCGACCCTGGATACTGTTTTTGCTTGGTTTTCGTTCGGCATCTTTTCTTCCTCTGTCGGAGTTGATGGCTGCAGAGTAAGCCCGGGAGGCGGCCCTATTGAATGCCGGAACTCTCGAATTTCTTGCCTATTCCTCCAACCGCCTTGCGGGTAACGCGCCCATGCCTCATATGGTTTCAGCGGCCGGACCGTAGGCGGCAAGGAGAACTCGGGAATGCTGAGAGCGCTGAAAGAGGCAATCCAAAGCTATATCGACAGCACCGCCGGAAAGGCGGACGGCCGCTTCCAGACGCCGGTCGAGGCGCTCTCCGTGTCGCGGGTCAGCCAGCCCGTGATGCCCCACCACATGATCTACCGGCCGACCATCTGCATCGTCGTCCAGGGCGCCAAGCAGATCATGGTGGGCGACCGCTCTTTCGACTATCACGAGATGCAGTCGCTCGTTGTCACCTTCGAGGTGCCGGCCCTCGGGCAGATCACCAAGGCGAGCGAGGAGGAACCTTATATCGGCCTCAACATCGACTTCGATGCCGTGATCCTGCGCGAAGTGATGGAGGCGATGGAAGAGCCTCCGCGGCCTGCGGGCGACGGTGCTGCCGGCGTCTTCGTACAGGATTTCGACGGCGTGCTGGCCGACTGCGTGTTGCGGCTTGTGCGCCTGACGCAGACGCCGAAGGCGATCCCCGTCCTCTATCCGGCTATCATGCGCGAGATCTGCTACTGGCTATTGACTGGCCCGAACGGCGCGGAAGTCAGCAAGCTTGCGCTGCCGGGCAGCCATGCGCGCCGGATGACCGACGCGATCAACCTGCTCAGGGAGAACTTTGCCGAGCCCATGCGCATCGAGCAGCTTGCCGCCGTGGCGCGGATGAGCCCCTCCTCCTTCCACCAGCATTTCAAGCAGCTCACGGCGATGACGCCGCTGCAATACCAGAAGAATCTCCGGCTGCTCGAAGCGCGCCGCCTGATGGTTTCGGGCGGCGTGAGCGTCGCAAGTGCCGCCTATCAGGTGGGATATGAAAGCGCCTCGCAGTTCAGCCGCGAATATGCCCGCATGTTCGGCACGCCGCCGAAGCGCGACGTGACGGAAATGAAGGTCCAGCCGCTGCAGGCGGTCGCCTAAAACGCGAGCGTGCGGCTTTCCTCGCGGCCGAAGCCGCGGATTTCCAGACGGTCGGCGAAGGCTTCGACGATGGCGAAGGTGTTTTCCGTTTCGGTGTCGACCATGCCCTTGAAATTGACGAAGTGGCAGCCGCCGCTTTGGCCATAATTGCCCACGTGATTGTGCCCGCAGAAATAGGCCACCGCATTGTCGTGTTCGGCAAGGAGGCTCACGATGCGCTCGGCATCCCACATATTGTGGTCATTTTCCGGATAGACCGGATAGTGGCACATGACGATGACGCGCTCGCCGGCGGCCTGGGCCCTCTTCAGGACAGCCCGCAGCCAGAGGAACTGCACGTCGCCCAGGGAGGCGTTCCAGGGATTGGCATTGACCGCGCCTCGTGCCCTCAGTGCCTTCAGCCGCTCATCGGCCAGCGCGCGGCGCGGGTCGTTCTCGGGCGGCGCAAAGACGCTGACCTCGTTGCCGTCGAGCATGACGAAACGGGTGCCGCCGACGGCGAAGTCATAATAGGGCTCGCGCATGCCGACCCTGTCGAAGACCGAGGCAAGACGGTCCTTCGCGACGGCGAAATCGTGGTTGCCGAGCAGGAAATAGCGCTCGTGCCTGAGCTTGTCGTAAAGCGGCAGGATGGCATCGAAGCTTTCCCAATTCCCGTCGATGATATCGCCAAGCGTCACGACGAAAGCGAGGTCGGCCTTGTTGAATTCGGCGATGGCTTCGGAGACCTTCGCGAGACTGTTGGCATAGTAGCGGTCCATCGCGAGATCGGGCGCGAGGGCGGCATATTGCGGGTCAGCGATGACGCCGAAACGAAAAAGGGGATTTTCGGTAGAGGACATGGGGCTCGTTTAGGATTGGCGGGTGACAGGGATGTGACGATGACGGGGTGTGTTTGGTTGCTTGCGAACCGGCGCATTCGGATCAACCGAGTGAACGGATATCTCGAGCGACCTCGCTCATATCATTGTTGAGTTGGTGATCCCTGCGCTCGAACGTGCGGACCACGGCGTTCGGAATCGCTTTCGCATAGAGATGAACATGGGCAGCCGGCACCACGGCATCGTCGGCACCATGATAGAGATAGACGGGAACGCCGGGGGGAAGGCATTCTGAGAAGTCCTTGCAATCGGCGATATCATCGCTCGGCCATCCGCCTTCACCGACGAAGGGTGCCGCGATGACAAACAGCCCGTCGAACCTTTGTTTCGGTGGCTGCTCGGCAAGCACATGGATCAAGATGGTACCGCCGATCGAGTGGCCGACGAGAATTGCCCCATCCTCCAGGGATTCGAATTCTCCGATGAGCGCAACCTTCCAGGCCGAGTAACTAGGATCGTCCTCGCCGGGCATTCGGGGGTAGCGGACGGCATAGCTTTCGCCGAGTTCGCGCTCAAGGCTCGCCACGAGCTTATCGTCCCAGCGATCGTGGACGCCTTCGCCGGCTCCTTGAATGAAGAGGACCTGCTTAGCCATGGCGGCATTTTATTCGGCAAATGCTGCTGGGTGCAAGGCCGGGCTACGGTGGGTTATGTTTGGCTGCTTTGCGCCAACAGCGGCCAT
Organism: Rhizobium sp. SVR5-2C; assembly: GCF_056755115.1. Taxonomy (NCBI): domain Bacteria; kingdom Pseudomonadati; phylum Pseudomonadota; class Alphaproteobacteria; order Hyphomicrobiales; family Rhizobiaceae; genus Rhizobium; species Rhizobium sp. SVR5-2C. Next base: position 18,206 of record NZ_JBNDHT010000013.1, read on the forward strand.
AAGGCTTGGGATCATCAACGACTTTTCTCTCGAAGAGCCTCCGCGATCACCGAAAACGCGGGAAGATTCTGCCGACGGCTTGGATAGTAAAGATAATAGCCCGCGAACTTGGGTGTCCAGTCATCGAGGATGAGCTGGAGACGCCGTTCCGCGACATGCCTTTCGACATAGCTTTCCGGCACGAAGGCGACGCCATATCCTTGAAGGGCTGCGTCCACCATCTCACGATCAGTGTTGAAGATGAGCTGACCCTCCACCCTCACTCGGACCTCCTCGTTGTTCTTTTCGAACTCCCAGCCGTAGAGCCCGCCCACCCGGTCGAGACGCCTGTTGATGCAGTTGTGATGCATAAGCTCTTGCGGCGTCGTCGGCACAGAGCGGGTCTTGAAATAGTCGGGGGACGCTACAGCGACCAACCGCCAGTCCGGCCCGATCCGCACCGCGACCATGTCCTTCTCAAGGCTCTCGCCGAGGCGCACGCCCGCGTCGAAGCCGTCTTCGACGATGTTGCGGAAACTGCTGTCGACGTTAAGTTCCAGCTTGATATCTGGATATTCCCCGAGGATGGGGGAGAGCTTCGGCCACACCACGCTCTCCATAGCGTGGTTTGACAGGGTAATCCTTACGGTGCCTACGGGCTTGTCCCTGTACGCCATCAAGGCCTCGATGTCGGCCTCGATCTCCGAGATGCGCGGCGCGAGTGATTGCCGAAGGCGCTCCCCAGCTTCCGTGGTCGCCACGCTCCGTGTCGTGCGCGTCAGGAGCCTGAGCCCCATCCGTGCTTCGAGTTCCTTGACCGCGTAGCTGAGCGTCGACTGCGCAACGCCCAGCTTGGCCGCGGCCCTCGTGAAACTGCGCTCCTCCGCGACTGCGAGAAACAGGAGCAGCTCATTGAAGTTCTCGCGGGCCATGATGACTCTCCGGATGGGTCGGCTGCAGATCATTAATAGCCGAATTCGATAAATCCATGCAAATTGCGACGGCTAATCCGAGCTATCCAGTGGTGCTATCTATCTCCCGAAAGAATGACGCGGGCATTCGGCCCGAACAGGAGACGACCATGCTCAGCACTGTGCTTCGCGCCCCCGGCGACATCCGCTGCGAGGAAGTCGCAGAACCCAAAATTCAGAAACCCGCCGACGCGATCATCAAGCTCGCTGCGTCCGCAACCGTCCCCACTGCATGAACAGCCCCTTTCGAGGTGAACGACCGATGGACATGACCTACGACATGAGGACGGAAACGAAGACCACGCCTTGGAGTGCCGTCATCTGCATGATGCTGACCTCCTTCGTGCTCGTCGCGTCGGAATTCATGCCGGTCAGCCTGCTGACGCCGATCGCTGACGAACTGGGGATCACCGCAGGCCAGGCGGGTCAGGCGATTTCGATCTCAGGCTTCTTCGCGGTCATCGCTGCCTTGTTCAGCAACGTGCTGCTCGCGCGGTTCGACCGACGCTTGGTGATCCTTTCCTACACCATCGTGCTCGTGGCTTCGGGTCTGGCGGTCACGTTTGCCCCGAACTACCTGGTGTTCATGTTCGGCCGCGCCCTTATCGGGGTGTCGATCGGCGGCTACTGGTCGTTGTCGACCGCGATCATCGCCCGCATCGCTTCCGGTTCCGACGTGCCGAAGGCTCTCGCCATGCTCCAAGGCGGCAGCGCCCTGGCGGCGGTCATCGCAGCTCCGCTCGGAAGCTTCCTAGGGGGCCTGATCGGCTGGCGCGGCGCCTTCTTCGTCGTAGTGCCGATCGCCGTTGTCGCCTTCGCCTGGCAGGCCATCGTCTTGCCCCGGATGCCGGGTGGCCAGGGCGGTTCGCTTGGCCGGACGTTCAGCCTCATGGGCAACCGCGAGTTCGCGCTTGGCATGACAGCGATGATCCTGTTCTTCATGGGACAGTTCGCACTGTCGACCTACCTGAGGCCGTTCCTTGAGGACATCACCCGTCTCGGCGTCAACGTGCTCTCGCTCGTCCTTCTCGGGATTGGACTTGCCGGTCTCGCCGGAACCTCGTTGATACCCTCCATCCTGCGCGCTCACATGGCGCACGTTCTGATCGGGTTTCCGGTGGTTCTGGTGATCATCGCCTTGGCGCTCGTCGGTGTGGGTCCCTTTGCGTTCGCAACGGCTGGTCTGCTGGTTCTTTGGGGTTTGCTGACGACGCCGGTTCCGGCGGCTTGGACGACCTGGATGACCCGCGTTATCCCCGACCACCTTGAAGAAGGCGGAGCCTGGTTCGTCGCGCTTATTCAGTTCGCGATCACCTCAGGGGCATTCGCGGGTGGGCTACTATTCGACAGCGCCGGATGGTGGAGTCCGTTCGTGTTCAGCGCGGCTGTTTTTCTGGCATCGGCGATCATCGCGGTCATATTTACGCGCTCGCCGCACAAAAACGCATAAGGAGTATTACTCATGGATATCATCCGAAACGGCTCGCAGGCATCAAGTAAAGGTCCCGCCGACTGGTTCAGCGGCACGGTTCGCGTCGATCCCTTGTTCCAACCGAACAGTTCCCGTCGCGCCGCCGCGGCCCTCGTCACCTTCGAACCAGGGGCACGCACGGCCTGGCATACGCATCCGCTTGGCCAGACCCTGATCGTCACCGCCGGCCTCGGCCGGGTCCAGCGCGAAGGCGGTTCTGTCGAGGAAATCCGCCCAGGAGATGTCGTGGGGTTCGAACCCGGCGAGCGGCACTGGCACGGTGCTGCTCCGAACAACGCCATGAGCCACATCGCCATTCAAGAGAACCTTGATGGCAAGGTCGTCGACTGGATGGAACAGGTCACCAACGAGCAATATGAGGCTTGGCAACAACCCATAGCGCGAACGTGACGCTGTTATATCGTTCCAACACTGCAAGCCGTTCTCGTTGAATCGCAGCGTGGCAGTTTCTGCACGCTCCCTCTCAAGTTCGGCCGACAAGTCTGCAACACGTCGATGTTGCTCCAGCGTCGCACGAGCCGCATCCTTGTTCTCGTCTGCCTCAGCCATATCGCCTCTCTGAGGATGTCGGGACGAAGATAGACATCTTGTGAGGTAAGAAAGAGCGGGGTTCGCAATGACCGTTTTGGGCCGGATGTCGCCTTCGCGCCAGGAGCTGACATCGCATCCAGCCGTTGGCACTCAATGATCAGGCCGATCTCCGATGACCGGTTCGGACCCCAACATCGTGGCAGCACAGCGCTGGCAATGCACATCAGCTCTCTGTAAGGCCACACGGAGCGAGGACGCCGGCTCGACATTGGCACGGTGTGGCTGCCGGTCGCATACAGACGAGGCGGTGCGGGTCAACTTCCCCCTTTGCCCGCCTGCCCAGCCCATGTGCTCGGCGGCAGTCAGCGGATTGAAGAAGAGCCTCCAGCGCACTAGTTGCCGCCACGCATGCCAAAGCCTGTGTGGTGAGGGCGATGTCAATGCCTGCTGAACATGAGGTAACGAAATCTGAGGAGGGTTCCATGCCAAGCATGCGCGCTGTTGAAGTCAAAAACGCCAACGGACCGTTAGAACTTGTCGAACGCGAGGTTCCGAACCCCGCTGCCGGCCAGGTTTTAATCAAGGTCCAGGCGTGCGGAATATGTCATAGCGACGCGTTTACGGTGATGGGGGCATTTCCCGGCATTGCCTACCCGCGCGTGCCAGGCCACGAAGTGGTCGGAGTTATCGAGAAAGTCGGCGAACGGGTGCCCAATTGGCAGCCTGGCCAACGCGTCGGGGTCGGCTGGCATGGCGGCCATTGTGGGCATTGTCGCTCCTGCCGACGTGGCGATTTCATAACCTGTGAGAACGCGCAAATTCCGGGGATCAGCTATGACGGCGGCTATTCTGACTACATGGTTGCGCCTTTCGAAGCGCTGGCTGCAATCCCGGATGAGCTCGAGGCAGCCGAGGCCGCGCCCCTTCTATGCGCTGGGATCACGACCTACAACGCATTGCGCAACAGCGGCGTTCGCGCGGGCGATACCGTTGCAGTGCTTGGTATTGGCGGTCTCGGTCACCTTGGGGTGCAATTCGCCGCGAAGATGGGCTGTCGCACGGTCGCCATCGCACGCGGCGCCGACAAGGAGCCGTTGGCGCGCAAGCTTGGTGCCCATCACTACCTTGACAGCACGGCACAGGATGTGGCCGCCGAGCTAAGCAAGCTGGGTGGAGCCCGCGTGATCCTGTCCACCGTTACCAATTCGCAGGCGATGAGCGCGGTGCTTGGCGGGCTGGCCGTTGATGGCAAGATGATCGTGGTTGGCGCTTCACATGATCCGATCGAGGTCTCCCCGTTTCTGTTAATTGGCGGCCGCCGCGGCATTCAGGGATGGCCGTCTGGGACCTCGATTGACTCGGAGGACACCCTGGCTTTCAGCGCCCTCGCCAACATTCGGCCAATGATCGAAACAATGCCGCTCGAGCGGGCTGCAGAGGCCTATGAGCGGATGATGAGTGGCGCGGCGCGGTTCCGGATGGTCATAACGACCGGCAAATAGTCCGTCTGTACCGAAACAGAAATGTCTGGCGACGCGCACCGAACAGTCGCCAGACGAACATGCAGCGCAACGAGGAAGCCGCGATTAAAAATTGCTGTGTCATTAGCCGGTGGCAGTAGGCGGTCGCATCTTTCCTTGCGAGAGTCGCTGGGCCGTGCTCTCATGCTGGGCGTTCTTTGGAACTGACATGGGTCAACCTCGGGGATGACTATGAAGCTGGTTAAAATGTTACTCAGGTCTTCGCTCGTCTCATCGGTGGTTGCCATGATGATGGCGGTATCGCCGGTGACAGTTCCACGTGAGGCAAACGCTCAAACCAATATCAACATCAACATCGGGATCGGCACCGATCTCAATAGAGGTCGCGGGATAACCTGCAGTCAGGGAGAGCGCCTGCTCCGTAATCGCGGCTTCCGGGATATTCGTCGCATCGATTGCCGGAGCAGGTTCTTCGTCTATCGCGCCTGGCGCAGCAATGCACGCTTCGAGATCGCAATTCGTCAACGCGATGGCCGCGTTGTCGACATGCAGAGAATTAGTCGGCGGCGATAGCTTCGCGCCGATTTTAATCTAACGCAGCGAGATTTCGCCAACTACATGGGCATGCCATTTCGCAGCTACCAAGATATCGAAAGCGGTCGCAGCCCCGCTCGGCCCGGTCATTTAAGGGCCGCGGAGATGGCGGCGATTACGATTGCTCGAGAGTCCTCGGAGCGAGCCAAGCGCTTCCTCTACATCTCAAAGACATGATTCTGTCGGTTGCAAAGACGCTCGACCGATAGCAAGCCCGCTCCGGGTTAAGGGCGGGCTGTGGTGGGATTGGCTGCTTACTCAGCGGGCGCGTAGCCTTCGGGTCGCTCCCCTTAGAGCATGCGAAACATAACGAAGGCGTCGACGTAACCGCGCGAAGGATGAAGGAAGACTTCGGGAAGCCGCCCGACAATCTCAAACCCAAGAGACTGCCATAGCCGCACCGCGCGTTCGTTGCTACTGATGACGAAGTTGAACTGCATTGCCCGAAAGCCCTTCGCGCGAGCATGCGCAAGTGAGTGCTCGTGCATTTGCCTGGCCACACCTCGGCCACTTGCCGCTGCGTCTGTCATATAACCGCAGTTGCAAACATGTCGTCCGCCGCCCGCCTGGTTCGCGCGTATGTAGTATGTTCCGAGGATCAGGCCATTCTCTTCCGCGACGAACGTTTCACGGTCCGAACCCATCCAGTAAGCCAATGCATCGCTTTTGCTAAGATTGGGGTCGAGCGCATAAGTCTCGCCGGCGCGAATTGTCGGACCAATGATCCGCCAGATGGCGCTTCGATCATCGTTGCTCGCGGGCCGGATTAGCATCCCTTAAACTACCGTGGAAATAGAGCACACGCAACGCGCTCGGCGGTATCAGCTAACTCCGGCTTGTCGGTCTCGACGCCGCCGCCGTTCTGTTCCCGCCAGCGGGCTGGTTTATAGCGATCGCGGTAGCGACCCTCGACCCAATCGTCAGCCCTTTTCGCGAGGTCTATCCCGCCTGACGCTTTCGCGCCTCTGGCTGGCGACCTTGTTTGGGGAACTTTCATTATTGGCCTCACAGACGCCGAGCTTGTCCACCCATTCGCCGGCCGGACAAGGATATGCGTCGGCTAGTGCCCATGCGCCGAAGGCCTGAGCGTTGTATTTAGCAATTTTCGGATGCGCCTCTCCGTATACAACAACGGCTCTTGCCTCCGTCGGTGATGACCGCTTTGGGCCGAAAGCCGTCGTCGCACTGCGCCGCATTGCGCCAGTAGCGGTCATGGGCGATTGACCTAACCACAATGATGCTCTTGGTCGACTGACCGACGCACAAGCCGACGTTCAAGCCAGCGGTTCTCCAAACGTGATCCGAGCCCGAACCCTGGTTCAAGATGCGGCAGTCAGTTCCGGGGTCGCCGAGGGGTCCTCAGTTGACAAATGACCGGCGGCCCATAGTCTGCGTGTACGCCTTTGAGATCGCCATCGTTTTTCGGAGATGAGGATCATGCCTATGGCAAAGTGCTTGAGACGGTTTCTGCTGGTGAATCTTGCCCTTTGCCTTTCTGCTTTCGCGGCGGGCGCTGCGACGCTGGACACGCTCACCCAGCGCGGCAGCGTGCGCATCGGCTATATCGCCGACGAGGCGCCCTTCTCCTCCAGCAAGCCGGGCGCCAATCCGACGGGATATGCCATCGATCTCTGCGGCAAGATCGCCGATGAAGTAGAGCGTCAGGTTCCGCAACTGAAGCGCGAATACGTCGAGATGACGCTCGCCAACGGCTTCGATGCGGTGAAGAATGGACAGGTCGATCTGCTCTGCGGTGCGATCACCGTCAATTTGAAGAGGCGGGATATCGTTGACTTCTCACAGCCAATCTTCCTGACGGGGGCGACCGCGCTGCTCCGCAAGGATTCGCCCAACAACCTGCAGACTCTTTTTCTCGACAAGCCCGCTGTCCGCCCCGTTAACCGGCGTGTCGCATCCACGCGCGTTATCGGCGTGCGTGCAAGCACGACAACGGCAGCGACGCTGCGCGACGCACTGGCAACCCAGGTGTCGGAGACGAAGCTTGCCGATTTCGAGACGCACGAGGACGGGCTTGCCGCGCTGGAGGATCACAAGATCGATGCCTATATCGCCGATCAGGTGCTGCTCATCAGCCTGGCTACGCGGGCGCGCGATCCGTCCTCGCTCGAGATCGGCGATCGCCTGCTTACGCATGAACCCTATGCGATAGCGCTACGCCGCGACGACGCCGACTTCCGCCTGCTGGCCGATCGTGCGTTGACGGATTTCTATCTGTCGGACGATTTTCTGCCGCTGCTGGAAACCTATTTCGGAACGGAAGCGCCGATGCTGCACACGCAAATCATGATGGAGCATGTGCCCTATTGATATCTCGCGACATACGACCGCTTCGAGCCGGAACCAGTCCTCAACTTCGCAGGAAGCCCAAACGAAAACACCCGGCGTTGCAAGGCGCCGGGTGCTGAAAACGGATCGCGAGGGATCGCTTACTTCGTTGCCGCTTCGTAGCGCTCCAGGACATAGTCCCAGTTGATCAGGCTGTCGATGAAGGCTTCGAGATACTTCGGGCGGGCGTTGCGGTAGTCGATGTAATAGGAGTGCTCCCAGACATCGACGCCGAGGATCGGGGTCGCGCCGTGAACGAGCGGGTTTTCGCCGTTCGGGGTCTTGGAGATCTCGAGCTTGCCGTTCTTGACGGAAACCCAGGCCCAGCCGGAGCCGAACTGTGTCGCGCCGGCATTGGCGAAGTCGGCCTTGAACTTGTCATAGCCGCCGAGATCGGAGTTGAAGGCTGCTTCCAGCTTGCCGGGCAGCTTGTTGCCGCCGCCGCCCTTCTTCATCCACTTCCAGAAATGGATGTGGTTGTAGTGCTGGGCGGCATTGTTGAAGAGGCCGGCATTGGTGCCGAAGGACTTCTTCACGACCTCTTCGACCGAGAGATCGGCCATGCCTGCTTCAGCCGCGAGCTTGTTGCCGTTGTCGACGTAAGCCTTGTGGTGCTTGTCGTGGTGATACTCCAGCGTCTCCTTCGACATGAAGGGTGCCAAAGCTTCGTAGTCGTACGGGAGTGCGGGCAATTCGAAAGCCATTGTAGTCTCCTCTTATGTGGTGGTTCGGCAGGTGAGGCGGAACATAGGAGTGGAAACGGACCGAGGCAACGGTGGAAACATCAAAAAAACGACAACCTGCGAGGAAAATTTGCCTCGCGTTCAGGTCTCGCTTCGGCGGCCGAAATCGCTGATCATGGCGGCATCGAACCAAGCTTTGCGCAGGCACCAGACCGCAAGGAACCAATGATGCAAAGGAATAATATCCGCCTCTTCTCCGTCGTGCTTGTCGCGATGACCGCAGGCAATGCGGCGGCGTCCTCGGACGAGGCGTGGAAGGAATTTGCCGCGGATGTGGAGGCCAAGTGCAAGGAGGCCGCCGCCCCGTCGGTGGTCGATGCGAGGGCCGTGGTCGATCCCTTCGGCAGCGAGCATTACGGACTGGCGCTGGTGACCGGCAGGCCGAAAGGCGCCAACGGCTTCGTCACGCATATCTGCGTCTACGACAAGCGATCGAAGGCTGCGGAAATCGGCAGCGAGCTGGACACGCAGGCGCTCGACCTGCTGCCGGAAGAATAAGGCGCGCCGCCGCCCCGCCTGCGCATCAAAAAAGCTGTTGATTTCATCGAAGGATGTTTTGACATGCCTTAATCTCGTGGCGTTAGATGCGCCACAAGTTATCCGGGCAAAGATCGTTAGGGCAACCTTTGAGAGGATCAACTTAATTAGCGTGAATTCATAAATAGAACTGCTTTTTGACATCGAACTTTTGGGGCGCGAGTGATGGTCATGAGTTTTTTCCGCCGCGGCGAAGAGACCGGCAAGACGGGGGTGCAGGTAGCAAGCCCAGCCTATCGTCAGATTTCGATAACCGAACAGCCGGTGAGCCTGAAGGCGGCAGCGCCCCAGCCTTACCAGGTTCCGGAGATCAACGATTTCGAGGCGTTCGGCTCGGCTCTGGAAGAAAACCAGCAGAATTCGCAGGACCTGCTTGCCAGCCTCTCCTCGCTGCAGGAACGGGTTTCGACGCTGCTCGGCGCCCATGGCCAGTCTCTGAAAGAGACGGGTGCGCTCAGGGCCGAATGCACGCGGATCAGCTCGCTTCTGGACTATGAAAGCGGCGCCCGCCGCAAGGCCGATCAGGAGAATGCCCGCCTGACAGGCGAAAACAAGGACGTTCGCACGGCCAACACCCAGCTGCGCACGGAGATCGATGCCATTCGCGAGGAATTCGCCAAGCTGCAGAATGTCCACGGCGTCACCTGCGAGGAGTTCAGCATCATCGAGATGCGCCTGCGCGACGCCGAGGGCGAACTCGCCGAGCGGGCGATGCAGTATGACGAGGCCTCGACGCTTCTGAAGCGCGCCCAGCAGGAGCTCGACAACCGCAGCCGCGAGCTGTCCGCGACCCGCGAAAAGCTCGATCTGGAAACGACCGCCCATCAGCTTCTGGCCGAGACCTCGCGCCGTGAAAGCACCATGCAGGCCCGAGACCTCGCCCGCCTGACGGAAGAGCGCGGCCACCTGAAGGCAAGCCTGATGGAACAGGAGGCGCTGGTTGCCAACCTGCAGACGGCGGTCGCCAACCTGAAGCAGGAACTGTCGCTGGTAGAGGAACGCCACAAGCGGGCCGAAGTCGAGCTGCATACGTTGCAGACCTCCTCGGCGCTCGAAATCGCCCACCTGACGACCAAGACCGAGGCCGTCGGCTCCAAGGCGGAACTCGTCGAGAAGCTGCTGATCACCGCCAACGGCCGCAACAAGATGACGGACGAGGAGCTGCAGGCGGCGCGCGCCGAGATGAAGCGGCTGAAATCCGAGCTCGCGGCGACGATCTCGCGTGCCGAGCGCGTCGAGGACGAGCTGCGCCGCGCCCGCATGAGCGGCACCGAGAGCGAAACGGCGCGCCGCGAACTTGCCGCCTACAACAACGAACTGACGGTGAAGCTGCGCGAGACCGAAAGCCTGCGCTCACGCCGCGACCGCGAGGCGGATGCCATCAAACGCGATCTCGATACGCGTATCGATTCCGACCGCCATGAGATCAGCCAGCTGCGCACCAGCCTGGAGATCGCCAAATCCGAAATCCGCCAACTGCGTGCCGAGCGGGCGATCCTGAACGGCCAGCTGGAGGTGGCGCGCGGCGAGCGGGCGATGGCAGCGCCCACCGTCTTCGAGGAGCAGGAAAGCGCGCGGATGCCGGCAGCGCATTTTTCGCCGATCATCGAGATTTCCGAGAAGTCGCTCCGCATGCATGACAGCGCAGTCGTGGCCGATGAAGACCCTGCGCTTTACGAGCGTGGCGAGCGACCGGGTATGCCCACCGCGGAGTAAGCGAACAGCTGCATCTCCAGGCCTTGTTTTCGCCGGTATTTTAATGGTTTCTTAAGAAGTTACCAGCGGAGGAGACCATGGCGCTCGGGGCATCTCATCGTTTGCAGGACGGCATCGATGCCGTGGAGACAATGACGCGTTTCACGCTCGCCGTTCTGGCGCTTGCGTCCGGCGTCTATACCTATCTCGGAGTGCGCAGCATTCTCGACGGGTCGCCGACGGCGACCTTCTTTGCCGCGATGATCTATTCGGCCGCCGTGTCGGTGGCGATCTATTCCTTCTGGACCTACCTCGCGCGCTTCTACCCGCATGTGACGAGTGTTGCGGCGCGCACGGCGCTTCTGGGCATCATGGCGCTTGGCTGCGCGATGATCATCGCCATGGCAAGCTGGCTGAACGCCGCAGCCCTTGCGGGCTCGGCCGCCCTCGAACAGCATCTTGCCGAGACGCTGGAAGATTATACGGGCGATCTCGACAGGGCGCATCAGAACGCGCTTGCGGCACAAAGCCTGCTGCCGGATATCCAGCGCACCCAGGAGCGGTTCGAGCGGCTGGCCGACCAGGAGCGCGAAACCGGCGCGCTGACCGGCACGACCGGTGCCGGCAGCGTCGTGCAGCTCTTGTCGCAGATGGCCTCGCAGCTGACCGAGCTTGAAAACGGCATCAATACCTCTCGTGAACGCGTCACCTCGCTTTTCGACGAGGGCCGCACGCATCTGGCGACCATGCGCACGCTGGTTTCCGCCCCCGGCGCGATCGATCCGCGCGCCGACCAGTTCGCCGCCGAAGTCGTCGGGCTTACCGGGGTCATCACCTCGCTGGAACAGACCTCGATCGCGCCTTCGGTGAAGCGCGCCGCGGAAGACCTTTCGCTCGGCTTCATCGCCCCCGTTGCCGACGGCCGCGAGGCTGATCTCGTCAACCGGCAGGACCAGGTGATGGAGACGATCCGCTCTTCGGTCGCGGCGCAATCCAAGGTGCTGTCGCAGGCCGCCGACCAGATTCTTTCGCGCGAGCCGGTCGCCGAGCGCCGTTTCGTGCCCCTCTCCTCGGCCGAGGCGGTGCTGCGCTACGCTTCCGACTTCATCCCGAGCTGGGCGGGCGCAATCTCCATCGACCTCTTGCCCGCCGTGCTGATCTTCATGCTGTCGGTCGCGCATGGAGCGCTGCGCCGCCAGGAACAGAGGCTGCCGTTCGCCGAGCGAATCACGGCGGCGGAACTGCTCGATGCGATCGAGGTCCAGCGTGCGCTTCAGGCACGTGGGATCGATATCGAAGCGGCGGTTGCCAGCGCCGAGGCCGCCGCGCCCTCGAAAGCGGCCGAAGTTGCGGATGAAGCGGAGCCTTCGAACATCGCAAGCTTCGACATGACCGGCAAGGCGCCGCGCAAGGGGCCGCAGACATGAAGCTCGCAACCGCAGGGCACCGGCTGAAGGATGCCGCGCTTTCGACCGATGACGCGACGCTGCTGCGGCTTGCCTTTCATGGCCTGCTTGCCGCGTCGGTGGTCTTTCTGGCGATCGATTTCCGGGAGATCAGCGCGGCCAACGCCGGGCTGCCCGGCTTCGATCCGGCGCGGCCGGAGACCATGCCCGTGCTGCCGCCAGCGCTGACCGAGGGCGGGCCGCAGGCTGCGCCATCCGAGATCAAGACCGGCCTCGATCTGCTCAAGCAGCCGATCCGCTTCGAGCTCCAGCCGGACGGCGTGCTCTTGGCGCAAGGGGCGATCGAGCCAGGCGCTGCGGGCCGCTTCGAAAAGGAGATGGAAGCGCGCGGCGAATATGTGAAGACCGTTTCGCTGGATTCGCCGGGCGGCTCGGTGGGAGACGCGCTTGCCATATCGAAGCTCATCCGCGAACGAAACATCGGCACGAGGGTCGCAGGCGGCGCGCTCTGCGCCTCCTCCTGCCCGATCATCATGGCTGGCGGCGTCAGGCGCGAGGCCGAGGAGGGTGCGGTCATCGGCGTGCACCAGGTGTTCAACGGCTCCAAGGACAAGCTGTCGCCGGAGCGCGCCATGTCGGAGGCGCAGCGCACGACCGCCGACGTCACCCGCCATCTCGGCGAAATGGGAATCAAGCCGGGCCTCTGGCTGCATGCGATGGAGACCCCGCCCGACCGGCTCTATTATCTGACACCGGAGGAAATGCAGGAATTCGCGCTGGCGACGGGGCCGGAAAAGTTAGCCGCCAGCAAGGCAAAATAAAGCCGGGGCGAAAGGTCGTCCCGGCTTCGTCAAGGTCAGCGTTTACCGATCAAAACTTGGCTTAAAAGCTGCTGCGTTCGTAACGGTCGTAGCGGCCCCAGCCGCGATCCCTGTCACCGTGCCAGTCACGGCGATAGTGCGAGCGCTCCCAGCCCCAACGCGGCGGCGGGCGGTGGAAGCGAGGGCGGCATTCGCCCCAACGCGTCAGACGCCAGCCCGGACCACAGGCATAATCGACCTTGGTGACAGCGGACGAGGCGGCGGTATCGGCATGCACCGGCGCCATCGGCATCGCTTCGGCGGATACTACCGAAAGGCCCCCGATAACAAGCGCTGCAGCCAGCGAAATGATCTTCATTGCGAGTCTCCAATAAATCCAGCCGAAGCGAGATTTAGCCGCCGGGCCTGAACCGATGATGAACCATCCGTTCATCAATTCCCGTGCACGGGCGCGAGACGCGAGGTCTTCGCCAGCTGGATTTCCGGCCAGTTCGACTGGGGCGCAGGCTGACTGCCGGCCGCGGCTATCGAGACGACGATCGCGGTTACGGCCGAGAAAAGCACGAGTGCATAGGTCATAGCTTCCGATCCTCAAAGGTTGGTTCCCAGCCGCCCGAGGCGCAAACTGATGCGGGACGATGAACGAAAGCCTAAGCGACATAGTTAAGTTCACGTGTTTTTCCCGAAAGGGAACATGGGGCTGGCGTCAAACACCTCGGAAGAGACTTTCCTCGGACTGCTCATCGCCAAAGTCTCGGAACTTTCCCCGCCCGCCGCTCGTTCTTTCGCAGGCCGCCGGTCCGGGGGATTTTTCGATGACGCTTGATTTTCTCTTCTTCGTGCTGGTCGGTTTCTGCGCACAAATCATCGATGGCGCGCTCGGCATGGCCTTCGGGGTACTGTCGACCACGAGCCTGCTCGCGCTCGGCGTGCCGGCTGCCAACGCCAGCGCGATGACGCATGTGGCGGAGCTGTTCACGACGGTTGCGTCGGGCGCATCGCATGTCTATCAGCGCAATGTCGATTGGAAGCTGGTGGTGCGGCTGGCGCCGGCCGGGATGCTCGGCGGGGCGGTTGGGGCCTATATCCTCGCCAATGCCGATGGCGAGGTGATCAAGCCCTTCGTTTCAGCCTATCTCATCGCCGTTGGTTTCGTCATTCTTTTCAAGGCTTTCCGACCGCTCTGGCCGCGCGACGTCAGGGACTGGGCCGTGCCGCCCATCGGGCTTTGCGGTGGTGTGCTCGATGCCGTCGGCGGCGGGGGCTGGGGGCCGATCGTCACCAGTTCGCTGGTCGGCCGCGGGCACGATCCGAAGAAGGTGATCGGCTCCACGAACCTCACTGAATTCGCGGTGACACTGGTCATCTCGCTCACCTTCGTTCTGACGCTCGGCTGGTCGGAGCTGCATTCGGCAATCGGCCTCATCGTCGGCGGGGTGATCGCCGCCCCCCTCGGCGCCGTCCTCGTCAAGCGTCTGCCGGTCAGACCCTTGATGGTCGCCGTCTCGATCATCATTATCTCGACTTCGGCGATCCGGTTCCTCTAAGCGCGTCGCCATTTTTTGATTCGCTTAGCGCTTTCGCCCGACACGCTTTAGGGAGGCTGCGATGGAGTTTCATCAAGGGCGGCTGATCGACCATGTGCATCTGCGCGTCCGCGACCTCGCCGCAAGCCGGGAATTCTACCAGGCGGTGCTCGGCGCGCTCGGCCGGCGCTTCACCCATGAAGGCGAAGACTTCTTCTCTTCCGACGAGCTCTATGTCGATGCCGCCGATCGCTACGAAAGCCGGGTACACCTCGCCTTCCAGGCCGGGGATCATGATGCGGTGGAGCGCTTCCACGAAGCGGGTCTTGCCCATGGCGGGCGAGACAATGGCGCGCCGGGCGAGCGGGATTACCATTCCGGCTATTATGCCTGCTTCCTGCTCGACCCCGACGGCAACAATATCGAGGCCGTCTATCACGGACCGACAAAGCGCTCGGCCGACGAGATCCTTGTCGAGGGGTAGTCGAAGGACGCAGTTCCGTTTCGTTTGATCTGGACCCGGGTGCCCCCTCGCCCTGCCCTCTCCCCGAGGGGAGAGGGGGACGTGGCGCAAGCGGCTTGCTCCCTCTTCTCCCCAGCGGGGAGAAGGTGTCCCGAAGGGACGGATGAGGGGGACGGCGCGGCAGATGCCACGTTCACTTCCCCCTCATCGCCTCGCTATCGCTCCGGCACTTCTCCCCGGCGGGGAGAAGAGACAAGCGGCTACTCCGAGTTCTTCTTCCATGAACTACGCTTCGCGCCCGAAATAGACATCGACCGATCTGATCCTGTCACCAGCGAAGCGAAAGCTCTCGATGTTGCGGAAGCTTTTGCCGTCCTGCAGCACGGCACGGTAGCGAACCACCGCTTCATCACCCTGGACCGCCAGGAACTCGATATCGAAGGCCTTCAGCTGCGGCTCATTCGGCCAGCACCGCTCGAAATAGGTGGCGCGGTCGATGTAATCGTCCCGGGGGCTCGAGAAGGTGAAATCCTCGGTCAGCATGGCTCCAACGAGGTCCTTGCGCCTGTCGGTATAGGCGGCGTAGAGGGCGCGGAGGGTTTCTTCGCGGGTTGCGGTCATCGCAGTTCTCCTGCTGAAATCCGATTGCAAACTGCAATCAGTTTATAACAGAAAATGACAACTGGCGCAAATCGCCGAACGGTTCCGGCCCGATCCGGCCTTGGCACCGCGTAAAGCGGGGCGTAGGTTGGCCCCTCCCCAAGACGACGATACCGCACAGAGATCCCTGATATGACCGACACCCCGATGGACGCAGCGGATGCAGCGGCCGGGTCAGCCTACTGGAAACGAAACCTGACGATCTCGCTGATCGGCTCCTTCACCACCATCGTGGCGATGACGCTGCTCCTTCCCTTCCTTCCGCTCTATGTCGAGGAACTCGGCGTCCACGAGCACGCGGCGATCGTTCAGTGGTCGGGCATCGCCTATGGCGCGACCTTCTTTGCTGCCGCCTTCGTGGCACCGCTCTGGGGGCGGCTCGGCGACATCTACGGGCGCAAGCTGATGCTGGTGCGCGCCAGCCTCGGCATGACGATCGCGATCTCGCTGATGGGCATGGCAGGCAGTATCTGGCAGCTGGTGGCGCTCCGCCTCTTTGTCGGGCTCGCGGGCGGCTATTCCTCCGGCTCCATGGTGCTGGTAGCGACCCAGACGCCGAAGGACCGCTCGGCCTGGGCACTCGGCATGCTCTCTTCGGGCATCATGGCGGGCAACCTCGTCGGGCCGCTGATCGGCGGCGCGCTGCCGCCCATCATCGGCATCCGCGGCACGTTTCTCGCCGCAGGCGGCATCATCTTCCTCGCCTTCCTGGCGACGACCTTCCTGATCAAGGAGGAGAAATCCCCTGCCCGCAAGAAGGCGGCGAAGGCAAGCGGCGGCTGGAAGTCCATCCCCGACAAAGGCCCGGTCATCGCGATGCTGCTGACCGGCCTGCTCCTGATGCTCGCCAACATGTCGATCGAGCCGATCATCACCGTCTATGTCGCTGATCTCGTCGAGGATCAGGCACGGGTGACGATGATCGCCGGCATCGTCATGTCGGCGGCGGCGCTCGGCAGCATTCTTTCGGCATCGCGGCTCGGCAAGCTCGCCGACCGGATCGGCCATTGGCCTGTGATTGCGGGCGCGCTTGCCGTCGCGGCGATCTTGCTCATCCCGCAGGCGTTCGTCACCAGCTCATGGCAGCTGATTGCGCTCCGTTTCCTGATGGGAATTGCGCTCGGCGGGCTGCTGCCCTGCATTTCCGCGGTGATCCGCCATAGCGTGCCGGACAGCGCGGCAGGCAGCATTCTGGGACTTTCCGTGTCGTCGCAATATGTCGGGCAGGTTGCCGGGCCGGTGCTCGGCGGCTTCGTCGGCGGCCATATCGGCATGCGGGCGGTGTTTCTCGGCACCTGCGTGCTGCTGATGTTGGGCGCCGCATTTGCGTGGTTGGTCCGGCCGAGGAACCTGGACGAACTGTGATCCGGACATTCGGCTCCCGGTCCTGATAGCGTTCGGCAGCCAAGGACGACCCAGGCCGGCGGGAGAGCTGTCTTGGTGGAGTCGAGCGGGCTCGAACCGCCGACCTCCGCAGTGCGATTGCGGCGCTCTCCCAGCTGAGCTACGACCCCAAGACAGACCTCACGGACCTGTCGGGCTTGGATCCCGACTTCTGCACTATAGCATAGGCGCACGACACCGGGGAATATCCGGGATCCGGCCGCAAATGCCGCCAATCCAGGTCGGATCGCTGAGTTCCTTTTCCCCTGGCGCGGACGCCTATTCGCCGCTGCCGCTGCGCCCGTAAGCCCAGTCCATGTAGAGATCGAGCGCCTTGCGGGTGACCGGCCCCTCCTGGAGGTTCCGGTCGTCGAGGCGGTTGACGCCGACGACCTTCGAGTAGTTGCCGCTCGTGAATATTTCGTCGGCATTCATGAAGTCTTCCACCGAAAGCGTGACTTCGCGCACCTCGAAGCCTGCCTGGCGCAGCAGCCCCATGACGCGGGCGCGGGTGATGCCGGCGAGGAAGGTGCGGTTGGCGACCGGTGTATAGACGACGCCGTCCTTCACCATGAAGACGTTGGAGGATGCCGTTTCGACAACATTGCCGTTCATGTCGCGCATCAGGGCATTGTCGAAGCCGCGGCTTTGGGCTTCAGCGATCGCGCGGCCGCTGTTCGGATAGAGCGAGCCCGCCTTGGCGTCCGTCATCGCCGTTTCGGGAGACGGGCGGCGGTAGGGCGATACCGTCAGCGACGAACCACCATGGCCGCCCATCGGCGCCTCGAAGAGGCAGAGCACAAAGCGGGTCGATTCGCCATCGACGGCAACGACGCTGCCCCGCGAGCCGTGCTCGCCCCAGTACATCGGCTTGATGTAGATCGGCGTCTTGCCGTCGAACTTCTTGACGCCTTCCCAGGCGAGCGCCTCGATCTCCTCGGCGGTCTTGAGGGGCTTCAGCCCCATGGTGACGGCCGAGCGGTTGACGCGCTGGCAGTGCAGGTCGAGATCCGGCGCGATGCCATCAAACCAGCGGGCGCCGTCAAAGACCGTGGAGGCGAGCCACATGGCGTGAGAGGTCGGGCCGATCAGCGGCGGATTGCCGGGAAGCCACTCGCCATCGACATAAGTCCAGGTGGTCGAGCGGGGCGATGTATCGACGGGCATGATCTCTTCTCCTACCAACGCCGGATAAGCAAAATCCCGCCCCGCAAGCACGGTCAAGCAGAAATTCCGCCGCTAAAGCGGGACGCAAGAAAAGTGCAGGAACCACCCATAATAACGCAACAATCATGCGCGAGTACTTGCACTCAAGCGATGGGTGCATAAGCAAAAATGATCGAACGAAGTGTTGGAGCGCCAAGCTTGCGCGTGGCATCATAGCGGGCAAATCACCAGCGACGCAGTGGAGGCCGCCAATGAAAGCCATGTATTACGAAGCCTTCGAGCAGATGCCTGAAATCCGCACCCTGCCCGACCCGACGCCCGGCGAAGACGGCGTCGTCATCGCCATCGGCGCGACCGGACTTTGCCGTAGCGACTGGCACGGCTGGATGGGACACGATCCCGACATCCGCCTGCCGCATGTGCCGGGGCATGAGCTTGCCGGAAAAATCGTCGCCACCGGCAAGGGCGTGATGCGCTTCAAGGTCGGCGACCGGGTGACCGTGCCCTTCGTTTCCGGCTGCGGCCATTGCAGCGAATGCCACTCCGGCAACCAGCAGGTCTGCCCGAACCAGTTCCAGCCCGGTTTCACGCACTGGGGCTCCTTTGCGGAATATGTCGCGATCGACTATGCCGACACCAATCTCGTGCATCTGCCGGACAGCGTCGACGATGCGACGGCGGCCAGCATGGGTTGCCGCTTCGCCACCTCGTTCCGCGCCGTCGTCGATCGGGCGCGAACCGGACCCGGTGAATGGATCGCCATTCATGGCGCGGGCGGCGTCGGCCTCTCGGCGATCATGATCGCCAGCGCGCTTGGCGCCAATCCGATCGCCATCGACATTTCCGACGAGAAGCTGGCCTTTGCGCGGGAATGCGGTGCGGTGGCGACGATCAATGCGGCGGCCGTTGCCGATGTCACGGAAGCCGTACGCGAAATCACCAAGGGCGGCGCGCATGTCTCGATCGACGCGCTCGGCCATCCCGTGACCTGCTTCAACTCGATCAGGAATCTCCGCCGTCGCGGCCGTCACGTTCAAATCGGCCTGATGCTCGGCGAATACGCGACGCCGCAAGTGCCGATGGCGGAGGTGATCAGCCGGGAGCTGGAGGTCTACGGCAGCCACGGCATGCAGGCCTGGCGCTACGACGCCATGCTTTCCATGCTTTCAACCGGCAAGATCGCGCCGCAGAAACTGATCGGCCGGACGATTAGCCTGGAAGAGGCAGTGCCGGCGCTGATGGCGATGGACAAGGCAGAAGGAACAGGCATCAGCGTCATTACGCGGTTCTAGCCATTTATTGGTGCATTCCATCCAGTTGCAATTGGTCGAGCATGTTTCATAATTCCGCGCCGGAATGACTCCGGCGTGGAGAGAAACATGGCCATTCGTTTCATTCTCTCGATCGATGGCGGCGGCATCCGCGGCCTCATTCCCGCAATGATCATCGAGGACTACGCCAAGCGCCTGCCCGGCCTGCCGATGCATCAGGCGTTCGATCTCATCGGCGGCACCTCGACCGGTGCGATCATTGCCGCGGGGCTCACCTGCCCCAACCCCAGAAACAAGAAGAAGGCCGCCTGCACGCCGGCCGATCTCGTCAAGCTCTATGCCGACGAAGGCAAGGATATCTTCCATTCCAAGCTGATCTCCCGCCTCATCAACATCGGCGGCTGGCAGGAGGAGCGCTACAACGCCACACCTCTGGAACAGAAGCTTCAGGCCCGTCTCGGCGCCAATACGCTGGTTGCCGACGGGTTGACGAAGGTGGTGATCACCGGTTACGACATCGAGCAGCGCGAAGCCGTGTTCATCACCAATTGCGACGCCGAGAACGCCATGTTCCGCTTCTGGGAAGCGGCTCGTGGTTCGTCTGCCGCTCCAACCTATTTCGAACCGGCGCTCGTCGAAAACCTCGGCAGGCCGCCAAACGACAAGCTCAGAAAGATCCCGCTGATCGACGGCGGCGTGTTCGCCAACGATCCGGTGCTGGCCGCCTATGTCGAGGCGCGCAAGCTCTGGCAGGCGGCAAGCGACAGCTTCGTCGTGCTTTCGCTCGGCACCGGCCAGCAGAACCGCAGGATCCCCTACCAGCAAGCCAAAGACTGGGGCGCCTTCGGCTGGATCAACCCGCAGAACGGCACGCCGCTGATCTCCGTGCTCATGCAGGGACAGTCAAGCACCGCCGCCTACCAGGCAAACAAGCTCCTGAACCCGAAGGGCGCCAAGCTGAATGCCCAGGGCGCAACCGACATGAGCTTCGCCAAGCCCGACACGCTCAATTATTTCCGCATCGACGGAAAGCTCGACGGAGCGAGCGACGACCTGGACGATGCCAGCGCCACCAATATCCTGCAGCTGAAAACGGTAGCGCAACGGTTCATCAATCAGAACGGTGCGGTGCTCGATGCCGTTGCGGAGAAGATCTTGGCGGCGAAGTCGTAGCTAGAGGTCTTTGGCTTGCCGTGATTGCCGACCGCTTCGCGACAGTCGTCCGCGACATCTCGGCCGTTGCCAAACCAGCCGTGAAGGTCTAACGCGGCGTTGCCGCAAGAAAAAGAATCAAAGGGACGTTAGTCTCCGACTCCAATGTGAAGACCTTCGCCGAGAGGGGCCTGAAGGTGGCCTTCGTGATGGCGGTATTGCAGAAAACGAGGAGGTGCCCATGGCGTGGTCCGCAAGCCAGTATGTGAGGTTCGAGGATGAGCGTACGCGTCCGGCGCGCGATCTTCTGGCGCAGGTGCCGCTGGAGCGGGTCGCCAAGGCGATCGATCTCGGCTGCGGGCCGGGAAATTCTACCGAACTCATCATCGACCGTTACGGCCGGGAAGCCGTTTCCGGCCTCGACAGCGACCGCAATATGCTGGAGGCCGCCCGCAAGCGGCTGCCGGACACGACCTTCGCCGAGGCCGACCTTGCGACCTGGCAGCCGGACGAGCCCGCCGATCTGCTTTTTGCCAATGCCGTGTTCCAGTGGCTGCCCAACCATCTCGATATCTTCGAGCGCTTGATGGACGGCCTCTCCAAGGGAGGCGTGCTCGCCGTGCAGATGCCCGACAACCTCGGCGAGCCGACGCATCTTGCAATGGAGGAGACGGCGCATGCCGGGCCGTGGAAGGCCGCATTCGAGCAGAAGAGCGCGCGGCGCAACCCCCTTCCCCCGGCTTCGACCTATTACAGCCGCCTGATCGGCAAATCCTCGCGCGTCGATATCTGGCATACGATCTACAACCACCCCATGGCCGATGCCGCCGCGATCGTCGAATGGGTGAAGGGAACGGGGCTGATGCCCTATCTCGCCAATGCCGGCGAAGAACACCGCGGGGCGTTTCTGGCGGATTATCTTTCGCGCGTCGAGAAAGCCTACCCGAAGATGGCCGACGGCCGCGTTCTGCTGCGCTTTCCGCGGCTGTTCATGGTGGCCGTGAAGGCTTGAGCTAGTCGTCGTCTGCGGTGTAATGCCGCTGAGCGCTTGAGGTACTGCGCGGCCGCTTTATTATGCGGAGGGATAATCACGGAGCGCGACGCATATGCCCTTTGCTCAGCCTACACCGCCTACGACTCTCGTCATCTTCGGTGCGACCGGCGATCTGACGCGCCGACTCCTCATTCCCGCCCTCATCAATCTCACCCGCGGCGGCATGATCGGCGACGACCTGCAGATCCTCGGCGTCGCCGTGGAACCGGGCGGCGACGCGATGCTTCGCGACCGGCTGGACGATTTTCTGTCTGGCCTTGGTGACGGTGAACCACTCGCCGCGGATGCGGCCTGGAAAGGACTGAGGCAGCGGATCAGCTATTTTTCGGGCGATTTCACCGGGGACGACGTCTATCTGGAAATCGGCAGGCGGCTGAGCGGCAATGCGGCTTTCTATCTCGCCGTGCCGCCGGCTTTCTTTGGCCCGATTATCGAGAAACTCGCGGAACACGGGCTTACCGATGAGAGCGAAAACGCCTTCCGCCGCATCGCCATCGAGAAGCCCTTCGGAACCGACCTCGCCTCGGCGAAGGCGCTGAACGCTCAGATCCTGTGCAAGGTCGCGGAAAGCCAAGTCTACCGGCTCGATCATTTCCTCGGCAAGGAAACCGTACAGAATATTCTGACGGCGCGCTTCGCCAACATGATCATCGAGTCGCTGTGGAACAGCCGCTATATCGACCATGTGCAGATCACCGCGGCCGAGATCGTCGACGTCGGCACGCGCGGCAAATTCTACGACGCCACCGGCGCTCTGCGCGACATGATCCCCAACCACCTGTTCCAGCTTCTTGCGATGATCGCCATGGAGCCACCGAACGGTTTCGACGCCGAGGAGATCCGCAGCGAGAAGAGCAAGGTGCTGAAGGCGCTGCGCATCTATACGCCTGAGGAAGCCGAGGCGCATGCGGTGCGCGGGGCCTACGGAGCCGGCACGCTCAACGGCGCGGAGCTTCCGGCCTTCCGGGACACGAAGGACGTGGCGCCGGACAGCCGGACGGAGACCTTCGTCGCGCTGAAGCTCTACGCCGACACATGGCGCTGGGCTGGCGTTCCCTTTTATCTCAGGACCGGCAAGGCGCTGACGGCACGCGATACCGAGATCGTCGTCCAGTTCCATCCGGTGCCCTTCACGCAGTTCCGCGAAACGGACGTGCGCTACAACCTTCCGCCGAACCGGCTGATCATCCAGGTGCAGCCCGACGAGGGCATGAGCATAGAGATCTCCATCAAGTCGCCGGGACTTTCCGTCGAAACGGTGCCGGTGTCGCTCGACTTCCGCTATGCCGACAAGTTCGACATCGGCAAGATGACCGGCTACGAGTCGCTCCTCTACGACCTCTTCATCGGCGACCAGACACTGTTCCAGCGCGCCGACGGCATCGAAGCCGGCTGGGCGGCCGTACAGCCCTTTCTCGACATCTGGGCGAAGGACAGCAAGACGCCAGAGCTCTACGCGCCGGGCAGCACGGGACCAACTTGCGCCAATGAACTCATCGAGCGCGACGGCCGGAAATGGCACGCGATCGGCGAGGCAACGAAAAAAGACGGGCAGTAAGCGGCTATCAGCCTCATCAATCCTGTCTCATCTCCTTGATGAGGTCGACGAAGGCGCGCAGCTTTGCCGGAATATGACGGCGGCCGGGATAATAGAGGCAGAGGCCCGGATAGGGCGGAGTCCAGTCCGCCAGAACCTGAACGAGGCGGTCCGCGGCAACGTCGTCCGCGACCTGCCATTCGTTGAGATATGCAAGGCCTGCCCCCTCCCGCGCCGCCCGCAGCATCAGGTCGCTTTCGTCCAATGTCAGCGACCCCGGAACATCCATGGTGAAGGCTTCGCCGCGTTTTTCGAATTCCCAGCGATAGAGAGAGCCGCTTGCCATGCGGGCGCGGATGCAGCGGTGGGACTGCAGGTCGGCGGGGACAAGCGGCGTGCCCTTTTCCTCAAAATAGCCGGGCGAGCCGACGATTGCCGGGCGGATGAAGCGGCTGACGGGGACCGAGATCATGTCCGGCGGCACGGATTCCAGGATGCGCAAGCCGGCATCGAAGCCCTGGGCGTTGATATCGACCAGCGCACCCTCGGTGACGATCTCCACCTGCATGCGCGGATAGCGCCGCAGATATTCGAACGCGAGCGGAGAGAGAATCATGCGCGCGGCGCCGATGGAGGTGTTGAGGCGCAGCGTTCCGGACGGTTCCAATCGGTGCTCGTCGGTGAGGTCGATGGCGTTGCGGATAGCCGCGAGCGCCGGCGTGACTTCCGCCACGAATTGCTCGCCGGCCGAGGACAGCGTGACGCTGCGGGTCGTGCGATTGAAGAGGCGCACGCCGAGCCGGGCTTCGAGGGCTGCGACCTGCTGGCTGAGCGCCGAGGAGGAAATGCTGAGTTCGCGGGCTGCCGCCCGGAAGCCGCCGCGCGCCGCGACCGCCACTACCGCTTCCAGCTCCGCCAGCGTGCCTCGCATCATTGTCCGCAAACCCTTATCAGCC
This sequence comes from Rhizobium sp. SVR5-2C, assembly GCF_056755115.1. Lineage (NCBI taxonomy): Bacteria > Pseudomonadati > Pseudomonadota > Alphaproteobacteria > Hyphomicrobiales > Rhizobiaceae > Rhizobium > Rhizobium sp. SVR5-2C. The sequence continues at coordinate 41,971 of NZ_JBNDHT010000013.1, forward strand.
TGTCCGATATTGGCCAGCTTATCAGAGCAATCGGCCGATGCCAGATAGGGCGTATCGCACAAAGGAGAAAAGCGATGCGCAATATTACTGAGATCTATATCGACGGTGCTTTCGTGACGCCGTACGGCGAGGAAATTGCCGACCTCTTCAACCCCTCCACCGAAGAGAAGATCGGCACCGTTCGCTTTGGCGACCGCGAGGACGCCCGCGCGGCGATCGCCGCCGCCAAGCGCGCCTTTCCGGCCTTTTCGCGCACAAGCAAGGCGGAGCGGATCGACATGCTGAAGCGGCTGAGCGTTGCCGTGTCCGCCCGCGCCGAGGAGATGACCGCGGCGATGGCGGAGGAATACGGCGCGCCGCAATATTTCACCGGCTTTGCCGTACCGCATGCCGCCTCGACCTTCCTGAGCATGGCCGAAACGCTGGAGAATTACGATTTCACGCGGAAGATCGGCCACGCCGACGTGACGATGCAGCCGCTCGGCGTCGCCGCCGCGATCACGCCATGGAACAGCAACTACGGCTTCATCTGCTCCAAACTTGCGACCGCGCTGGCGGCGGGTTCGACGGTGGTCATCAAGCCTAGCGAAATGAGCGCCATCCAGACGCAGCTGATCACCGAATGCCTGCATGAGGCCGACCTGCCGAAGGGCGTGTTCAATATCGTCAACGGCCGCGGCGATGTGGTGGGTGCCGAGTTCAGCGCGCATCCCGATATCGCCAAGGTGAGCTTCACCGGCTCGACTGATGTCGGCAAGCAGATCCTGCGAGCGGGCGCCGAGACGCTGAAGCGCGTAACGCTGGAGCTCGGCGGCAAGGGGCCGAACATCATTCTGGAAGACGCCGACCTCAATACCGCCATCCCGGCGGTGCTGATGGCGGGGCTTGCCAATAGCGGCCAGGCCTGCATCGCCGGAACGCGCATCCTTGTACCGGAAAGCAGGCTTGCGGACATCCTGCCGCGGCTCAAAGCTGGCATCGAAGCGGTCAAGACCGGCGATCCGAGGGATCCCGAAGTCCGCGTCGGGCCGATGGTGAGCCAGAAACAATATGATCGGGTACAGTCCTTTATCCGGCTCGGCCAGGAGGAAGGTGCGCAGATCCTGACCGGCGGCACGGGCCGCCCGGAGGGCATCGAGCGCGGCTGGTTCGTCCGCCCGACGGTCTTTGTCAACGTCGACAACAGCATGCGGATCGCCCGCGAGGAAATCTTCGGGCCGGTGCTTTCCGTCATCGCCTACAAGGACGAAGCGGACGCGATCCGCATTGCCAACGACACCAGCTATGGCCTGCAGGCCTATATCCATGGGAGCGACCTCGACCATGCCAAGCGGGTCGCCGAGCGGATGGAATCGGGCCGCGTGGTGATCAACGGCGCACCGCATGAGCCGCTTGCCCCCTTCGGCGGCTTCAAGCAGTCCGGCGTCGGCCGTGAGTTCGGCGTCTCCGGGCTGGAGGCATTTCTCGAGCCGCGGGCTATTCTCTCTTGAGCGCAAATGGCGTCACCGCCCGCGTTAACGCGGGCGGTCGGGATTTAGAGGCCCAGGCAGCGACCTTAGTTGCTCTGATCCGGGCAGGCCGCGTTGACCGAACCGTCGCCGCGGCTGCGCATGCCTTCGCGCCGCGGAGCGCAGGGTGCCTGCCAGGTGGACGGGCGACTGATGGCGATGCTGCCGGTCTCGATCGGATCGAGGGGGATTTCGAAGCCTCCCTGCTGCGCATCATATTCCGGCGACGTGCCGGGCGGCGGACTGCCATCGAAACGGCCGTTCGGATCGATGCCCATGCTGGACTGGGCCAGGGCCGGGGCTGCAATGGACAGAAGCACTATGGATGTCACTGAAATGAGCCTGCGCATGATCATGATCCTTCCGGTGCGATGATCGCGGCAGAAACAGCAGAAGCGATGCTTTTGTTCCGCCCTTCCAGCAGGCAAATTCGGCGATTGGAAACCAAGCTGCTTACGGCTTTAGGGCGCCAATCAAACCAATCGGATAAAGTGCCAGCCTCGAAGCCGAAAGTTGCGCCGGATTGAACCACCTTGCGACGGCAGCGACGCCGTCCATGAAGCGGATTTCCTCCCGCTCGTAAAGCGATGGTTCGAGCAGTTCGATCGGCGCAACGAAGATGATCTCATGGCCGGTCATGCCCTCATGCTCATAGAGATTCTCGATTGCCTGCCAGGCGCCCAGGATCCGGATATCTGTCTGCAGTTCCTCTCCGAATTCGCGGTGCAGCGCCTGCTCACGCGTCTCGCCGAACTCGATGGCGCCACCGAGCGGACGCACGCCCTTGACGGTGCCGTCGTCACGTTCGATCTCTGCGGCCAGCAATTCCTCGCCGCGCCAGGCAAGACCAAGCACCTTCACCCTGATACGTTTGTCAGGACGCCATACCGGCATGAAACCCTCCCTGAAACGAAAACGGACGGCGCAGGGCCGTCCGTTGCGTGAAATCCGGATGTGATCAGACGAACTGGCTGAGACCGGGGACCGAAGCGACGACCTGGTCGACGACGTCTTCGCCGGCATATTGCTTGGCGACCGCGATGGTTTCCTTGGCAAGCGCGGTGATTTCGCCCATGCCGAGGCCCTGGCTCATCAGCTGCTGGCCAAGGCCCATGATGCCGCCGCCGCCGAGCGCACCCATCAAGCCCCCAAGCAGGCCGCCACCGCCCGCACCTTCGCCGTTGAACTTCGCGACGAGATCAGCGGCGCCTGGGATTGCCTCGATCATCTGTGCGACCGGGCCGTCCTCCGCCTCGCGCTGCAGGAAGCCGAGCATCATGCCCACCGACTTCTCTGCCAGATCGGGGGCAATGCCTACGCGATCGGCGATCTGGGTCACAACTTCATTCATCGTCAGCCTCCTGTCATTTGACGTTAACGTCAGCGTTATTCGAGTTTCTTCCCTGACTCAAGGCATGCCTGCAGTTGTCGCCATGCCTCTCCCTGCTTATAACAGACAGACGATGGCAAAATGAATGCGGCGGACCATGATTGCCGCATTTGAACGCAAGCGGCGCATCGGCCGGAGGGAGAACTGCTTCATGCTCGAGGACGGCAAGATTTTCATCGGCGCCAGCCGCAATCCTGACGACAGCATCAACAAACCGGAATATCTCGACCTCAGGTTCGGTAACCGCCATGGACTGGTGACCGGCGCGACCGGCACGGGCAAGACGGTGACGCTGCAGGTGCTGGCGGAGGGTTTTTCCCGGGCCGGCGTTCCGGTCTTCTGCGCCGACATCAAGGGCGACCTTTCCGGTATCGCCGAGAAGGGCGAGCCGAAGGATTTTCTCACCAAGCGCGCCGAGCAGATCGGCTTTACCGACTACGAATTCGACCAGTTCCCGGTCATCTTCTGGGACCTCTTCGGCGAGAAGGGGCACCGGGTCCGCACCACGATTGCCGAGATGGGGCCGCTGCTGCTCGCCCGCCTGATGGATGCTTCCGAGCCGCAGGAGGGCGTCATCAACATCGCCTTCAAGATCGCCGACAAGGCAGGCCTGCCGCTGCTCGATCTCAAGGACTTTTCCTCGCTCCTGAACTACATGGGCGAGAATGCGAGTGAGCTTTCGAGCCAGTTCGGCCTGATTTCCAAGGCTTCGATCGGCTCGATCCAACGCGCGCTGCTCGTCCTCGAACAGCAGGGGGCCGAACAATTCTTCGGCGAACCGGCGCTAAAAATCACCGACATCATGCGCACCAGCAACAACGGCCACGGGCAGATTTCGGTGCTTGCGGCCGACAAGCTGATGATGAATCCCAGGCTTTACGCCACCTTCCTGCTGTGGCTCTTGTCGGAACTTTTCGAAGAGCTGCCGGAAGTCGGCGACCCCGACAAGCCGAAGCTCGTCTTCTTCTTCGACGAGGCGCATCTGCTGTTCAACGACGCGCCGAAGGTGCTGACCGAGCGCGTGGAGCAGGTCGTGCGGTTGATCCGCTCCAAGGGCGTGGGCGTCTATTTCGTCACGCAGAACCCGCTCGACGTGCCGGAAACCGTGCTCGCCCAGCTCGGCAACCGCGTGCAGCATGCGCTTCGTGCCTATTCGCCGCGCGAGCAGAAGGCCGTGAAGACTGCCGCCGACACCTTCCGCCCCAACCCTGCCTTCGATTGCGCCACCGTGATCACCAATCTCGGCACCGGCGAAGCGCTGGTTTCGACGTTGGAGGCCAAGGGGGCGCCGTCGATCGTCGAGCGCACGCTGATCCGCCCGCCGTCCGGCCGCGTCGGCCCGGTAACGGATGCCGAGCGCCAGCAGATCATGGACAAGAGCCCCGTGCTCGGCCTTTATGACGAGGATGTCGATCGCGAATCCGCTTTCGAGATCCTCGCCGCCCGCGCCAAGAAGGCGGCCGAATCCGAAGCCGCTCAGCGCGCGCAGCAAGAGGCCGCGAGGCAGCAGCCGACCGAGGCCGGCACGACCTCCGGCTGGACGCTGCCGGGCTTTGGCGGCGACAGCGGCGACGACCGGGCGGGCCGCGGCCAAGCCCGCGGGCGCTCCTCCGGCTACCAGCGCGAGACCGTCGTGGAAGCGGCGATGAAGAGCGTGGCGCGAACGGTGGCGACCCAGGTCGGCCGGGCGCTGGTGCGCGGGATTTTGGGGAGCCTGAAGCGGTAGGAGGGGAACGCATGATGTGTGAGGGTACCCCCCTCTGCCCTACCGGGCATCTCCCCCACAAGGGGGGAGATCACAATTGGCGGGCTCCCCGGGCATCATCGACCGATACGACAGTAGGGATCTTGCAGAATAGCTGAGCGAGCGAGTGCTCCATCCAATCTCCCCCCTTGTGGAGGAGATGCCCGGCAGGGCAGAGGGGGGTGCGCCACGCCACACAGCGCCCCCTCACCGCTTGCGCACAAACTCCGTGCGCAGCACCAAGCCCTTGATCGTATCGTGGCGGCAGTCGATCTCTTCGGGATTGTCCGTCAGGCGGATCGAGCGGATGACCGTGCCCTGTTTCAGGGTCTGGCCGGCACCCTTGACCTTCAGATCCTTGATGAGAGTGACGGAATCGCCGTCCTTCAGGACGTTTCCGGAAGCATCGCGCACCTCGGCGGCGGCCGTCGCGGCCGCGGCGATTTCCGACGACGGGCGCCATTCGCCCGTCCCTTCGTCATAGACATAATCGTCGTCATCGCCCACCATCGGCGTCTCTCCTGAAAATCAGCATCTGTCGGATCGGCGCTTATAGCAGCCGGCAGCATCGGGCAAGGTCGGGTGGCAAGGTCGGCAGTGCGCGGTTGCTCGGCACCGTCCGGTTGCATTCGCCTGGCCGCGATGGTATTTCAGCACCATGCTCTAAGAGAAAGGAGGGTCGCGTGCATAATTTCTATTTCCGGTTCTACCGGCAGCGTGGCCCCGTCAACGCCCTGCAAATGCGTTTGCAGGGCTGACCAGAGACCGTTTCTCACAAAGCCTCTCTTCCTGGTCTGCCCTTCGTGGCCTGCAGCGCCGAGCTTATTGCTCGAGCGTCTGCGATTATCACTCGCCGCTGACGCATCGCATCGATGATGGCCGAGAGCCCTCGATGGATGATCGCCCGGTCAAGACCAGAGAAAAATCATGACTCTCCTCAATATCCGCAACCTCGGCATCACCCTGTCGAGCCCGCTGTTTTCCAAGCTCAACCTCGTCGTCAATGCCGGCGACCGGATCGGTCTTGTTGCCGCCAACGGCCGCGGGAAATCGACGCTGTTCCGCTGCATCGCCGGCACGCTCGACGCGACGGAAGGCGAGATCACCAGGGCGCGCGGGCTGACGGTCGGCTATGTCGAGCAGAACGTGCCGCCTCCCCTTTTCGGCCGGAGCTTTTACGACGCCGTTCTCGATGCGCTGCCCGCCGAGCAGGCCGAAAGCGAGAGCTGGCGTGTCGACGTGGTGCTGGAATCGCTGGAGGTACCGGAAGAACTGCGCCGGCGCCCGCTTTCGGCGCTCAGCGGCGGGTGGCAGCGGCTGGCCATGCTTGCCCGCGTCTGGGTGACGGAGCCGGACCTGCTGATGCTCGACGAACCGACCAACCATCTCGATCTCGGCAAGATCGCGCGGCTGGAAGACTGGCTGAACGCCCTGCCCCGCGATGTGCCGGTGATCCTCGCCAGCCACGACCGCGCCTTTCTCGATGCGGTGACGAACCGCACGCTTTTCCTGCGGCCGGAGCAATCACAGGTCTTCGCCCTGCCCTACAGCCGGGCACGGCTTGCGGTCGACGAGATCGATGCCGCAGACGCGCGGCGCTACGAGCGCGACATGAAGACGGCCGAGCAGTTGCGCAAGCAGGCGGCGAAGCTCAACAATATCGGCATCAACTCCGGCAGCGACCTGCTGGTGGTGAAAACCAAGCAGTTGAAGCAGCGGGCGGAGAAGCTCGAGGATGCGGCAAAACCGGCGCATCTCGAGCGCTCCACAGGGGCGATCCGGCTCGCCAATCGCGGCACCCATGCCAAGGTGCTGGTGACACTCGAGGATGCGGCCGTGCAGACGCCGGACGGCACGCTGCTTTTCAGGACAGGCAAGCAATTCATCTGCCAGGGAGACCGGATCGTGCTCCTCGGCGAAAACGGCGCCGGCAAGACGCGGCTGATCGCGATGCTGCGCAAGGCGATCGAAAACCCGGCGATAGCCGAGGACGGCATCAAGGCGACGCCCTCGCTCGTACTCGGCTATGGCGACCAAGCGCTTGGCGATCTCCGCGATGCCGATACGCCGATGGCGACGATCATCCGGCGCTTCGACGTCGGCGATCAGCGAGCGCGTTCGCTGCTTGCTGGGGCCGGCATGTCGATCGAGATGCAGGGCCGTCCCGTCGGCCAGCTTTCAGGCGGGCAGAAAGCGCGGCTCGGAATGCTGGTGCTGAGACTCTCCAACCCGAACTTCTATCTGCTCGACGAGCCCACCAACCATCTCGACATCGACGGGCAGGAAGCGCTCGAAGGCGAGTTGATGGCGCATCAGGCAAGCTGCCTGCTTGTTTCCCACGACCGCAGCTTCGTCAGGGCGGTCGGCAACCGCTTCTGGCAGATCGAGAGGCGGCGACTGGTGGAGGTGGAGAGCCCGGAAGCGTTCTTTGCCTCGGCGGCGGGGGTGCGGTGAGTTGTGGCAACGCGTGTGCCGCCCGCAGGAAACGGCCGGCGGCCCACGCTCTCCGCAAGTGGGAGGAAAGTCCGCTTCCGACCCAAAGCCGCCATTTTGCGGAGACATTTACCGTAACGTACTTGTTGGCTTCTAAGCGTGGTGATCTACTACTGCCGAAACATATCAAACTCGGCATAGGATGAACCATGAACCTACACCGGGCTCTCCTAGCATCCGTCGCAATGATTGCGACGTTCGCCTCGGCGCAAGAATACAAGTATCAAACTCCCATCGCGCCTGGGGTTGCCACGCCGGATAGGGTCGAGACATCCATCGGTAGCTTGATCCTCAGGGATGGCTATCCGGATGCGCAAACGGTCCAGAAGATTTACGACAATCTGGATGCCTCACGGGCGTTGCAAGCCTATCTGCTTGCGCTGCCGATGGTGAACCAGGCAGGCATGCGCGATGCCCTTCGCAAGTTCGGTCCCGACAATGAGACGGACGTTATTCTGGAAAACCTCGCCGACTCCAGGACAGTCCAACTCACGCCGAACGACGACACGATTTACAACTGGATATGGCTCGACACGCACAAAGGCCCCCTGGTTCTGGAAGCACCCCCCAGGTTCTCGGCATCATCAACGACTTCTGGGACAAATGGTCTGCCGACGTCGGCATCACCGGCGCGGACAAGGGCAAGGGCGGCATGTACCTCGTGGTGCCGCCTGGCTATTCCGGCGAAATACCGTCTGGATACTTCGTTGTTCGGCCTGCGACCTATGGAAGCTGGCTGATCCTCAGAGGCTATCTCGTCGACGGCTCCACCAAACCCGCAGTCGAAACAATCAAGAAGAACCTCAAGATTTATCCGCTTTCGGAGGCCTCGAACCCGCCGCCAATGAAGTTCGTGAACGTCTCGGGCGTTCCGGCCAACTTTGTGTTTCCAACGGACTACTCGTTCTGGACGCTGCTGAACCAGGTCATTCAGGAAGAGCCGAGCACCGGAAGTGATCCGACAACTCTCGGTCTTTTTGCCTCTATCGGCATCATAGCCTTTCAATCCCGATGCGCGGATGCGAAAAATCCTTGAAGACGCCGCCAATGTCGGTGCGGTCACGGCGCGGACGATCACCTACAAAATCCGCAGTCCTGAAGCCTACTACTATCCGAACAGCGCGTGGCGGCTGCCCTATCTCGGCGGCTACAAGTTCGAAGTCTCCTCCGGCGTCAGCAATCTCGACGGTGCCATCAACTTCTTCTACCTCGCCGCCGGTGTTACGCCCGCGATGGAAGCGAAGATGGTGGGCCAAGGCTCGCAATACCCTTGGATCGTCCAGGACTCGCAGGGTGACCCATTCGACGGCGCGAAGACATACAAGCTGCATCTCCCGCCCAATATTCCAGCGAGGGATTTTTGGTCAATCATCCTCTATGACAATCAGACACGCGGGATGCTGCAAACCGATCAGCCGTTCCCGAGCGTCAGCAGCCACAACAAGGAACTGAAGCCGAACGCGGACGGTTCCATTGACGTCTATTTCGCGCCGAAAGCTCCCGCCGGTTTTGAGAACAATTGGGTACAGACAATTCCCGGTAAGGGCTGGTTTGCGATCCTTCGTCTTTACGGTCCGCTGGAAGCCTGGTTCGACAAGACCTGGCGGCCGGGCGAGATCGAGAGGCAGGGTTAGCGCCGGAACGCGCTATGTCGGTACCGGCGTGCTTGGGCAGGTTCGCTTTCGGCGCGTTCCGAAAGCGAATAGCCCGAAGCGCGAACAGCCACGCCGTTCGCAGGAAACCGTCGCGGCCCGCGCCTTCCGCAAGTCGGAGGAAAGTCCGCTTCCGACCCGAAGCGGAGATGCGAGCCTAGTGATACGTTATGAATGGATCGAATATCCCTTCCAGGAAGGGCCGGAGAACTCCCTGCGAGAATTCGCGCGGAATACGATGTCCGCATTCGAACACGCGGAGATTGACTGGAACTCCAGCGTCGGACAGGGCTTCGGAGAATATCTCGGCCTGGGCAACTGGAGCACGGTCGTCGTGCCGTCCATGCAAAAGTAAAGTTTCCGACCGAATGTTATGCGCATGGTGTAAGGCCGAGCGAGCCAGAAAGGCCTCATCCGACAAGCCTGCTTCATTCTCGATTGCTCTTCGCAGGCCCCCCGAACTGCTTCTAAAAGCTGCTTTAAGATCATAGACGCCGCTTGATAGAACGACTGCTCGCAGATTGGAAACTTGAGCAGCTACCATTGCCGAGGCAACGGCTCCCCTGCTGTTGCCATAAAGAACGATACGGTCAGGATCGATAGACGGCTGCTCCTTTAGGAAGGACAGAGCGGCCATGATCGCCTGCTGCGTGCGTGGGCCGCAGAAGTCGGCAGGGCCGTCTGAAGCGCCGAAGCCAGGCTGTGAGACTGCTGCCGCCGTGATATTCAAGCGAGACGAGAACCGAAGCAACGCCCCATTATCGACGACCTCTCTCGCGCCTAGAAGAAGGCCGCCCTGATTGCCGTGGACAAACAGTATCGCTCCCGCAGGCGTGGCACTGGAGGCCTGAGCTTGAAAAAGCTCGACAGCAGCTCCATCACCTCGTTCAATCAGATGTCGCGTCACCGTCGGCATAACCGCCACCAAGTTCTGTTTGCCGACGGCACGATAGGCAGCCCTAAGAGCTTGTCAATGTCCACACATGGCGCAATGCGGACACGGTGCCATGACTGCTTCCGGCCCTAAACGGTCATTCCCGAATCCAACGATAAAGGCCAGGAACCGCCACCTGCTATTACATATCAGCGTTGCATAATAAGTGGTATGCGTTTGCCTAAAATAAGATCATAAGGCGCGTAGCTTATGCACATGAGGGTCTTTATTGTGGATTGGGTCCCTATAGTCTTCGTTACGTTCAAGGTTCTCGCGTTAGGCACAGCCATGTTCTTCGCCATCAAGTGGCATTACGATCAAGGGGACAAGGGGGAGAGGCGAGCGGTGCTACGCACGGGCGGCAAGATGGCCGCAGTCTTCGTACTAGTGCTCCTAGGCGTGGGGCTCGTCACCTTTGTCCTTAGCAGGATGCTCGGTTTGGACTTGAGCTTCCCATGATGGCATCATTAATGTACCTAGCCCCGCAGGGGCTCCTGGAGGGCCGACGACACCTTCCATGTCATTACTCGGTCTCTAATAACATGGATTCTGGCTCCTCCCGTGGGCAAGCTTCTCCTGTGATCGGGAGGGTTTCAGATGGCGGGGTTTCAGTTCGCGCACATGAATTTCAGCCGGAAGGAAGACAAGGGAGCCGCACGAGCGACCTGAAGCTAACGTCTCCTGTTGGCGCAAAGGCGACATCGACAGATGACCGCTATCGGCTCATTCCGGAAGTCAGCGATCCTCCGCCGCTGGCCCAACGCGGACATGGAATGTCCGGACTGCTACCGGTTTTGAAGCACGCCAATGAGAGCCTTTCCGTCGGTGAAATAGGGATCACCGCCTCCGTTGCGGCCGTCTTTTGTCGCTCCGATGCCATCAATCTCATAGCTCGACAAAAGTTGTCCGGCCTTGAGAAGATCGCTGATCATCAGGTTTCGCTCGGCGTCGACATTCGGGCCGATATGATGCGTGATTTGACCGGTATCGTGGCTGAAGCCGACACCCCGATCAAAACTCGCCGAGCCTAGCCAGTGCGGGCGGTGATTTGGGCCGATTTGTTCGGTCAGCCAGAAACGAACATGGTTGCGTTCGTCGGCGCTTCTGCCCACAGGCTTTTCGAAAGCCAGATCCTGTTTTCTGCCCTCGAAAAGCAGTGGGCTAACTGGTGCATCGAGATCAGGCCGATCAAGCACCACGCTCAACCCAATATCGATCGACGTGCGCAAGGTAATTTTATCGGCTGGATCCCATCCAGCAGCCGCGAACGCCCGGGTCACTTCTTCCTTCGAACCGACAAGACCGACATTGATGGGGTCGCCGGGAATACCCTGCTCCGTGGTCGTGACCATGTTGCCAACTTTAACAACTCGGTCAGCATCGTGAAAAATCCAAATCTCGGGGATGACGAAATAGGCAAGCAGCAAATAGGTGAACAGCACGGCAATCAAGGCGCTCATCGCCATGTGAGTTTTCGTGCGATGACGCATTGGAATTCGCCCACCCCAAACATTGCCAAGAAGGATCATACGCCGAACATGCGGCGGAGACATCCAGAATTTGCCTCGGCAGAAACTGCCACCGATAGCTTCTGGCGCGACGCAGCTGAGGCTATCGTCGGCTGTCGGCCTAAGCTGCCGTTCGGCGATGTCGGCGCGAATGACCGCTTGGCGCCCCCACATTTGTCATAAAGGCCGTTATCGCGCGCGCCTGAAAGCATTTTCGCGGCGGCGCCAGTTGCACTGTACGCCGGAAGGAGACATGCAGTGGCCGGATCGGCTATGTCATTCCATCATTTAGCTGGTTCGCCGTTTCAGATCTTCTTTTGTAACGCGGATTTCTGCCTCTACGTCCTTGCCACGATAAATGTAAGAAGTCTCATGGCGTGCATATTTCCCTTCTCGGTCGGCACTTAGCCAGTTGAACGACCCCACGCAGAGAAGGTCATCATCCACGGCGACAATTTTGCTATGAAGCTTCTCAAGACGGTGCAGCGTGACACCAATCTGTTTCAACGCCCCAGCAGCTTCGTCCATTTGATTGGTGCCGCTCGGTGTCAGGTTCGCGTTCAGCAAAGGGTCGGCGTAGATGTCGATTTTAGCGCTCCGGGTAGTAGCCAGCTCCAGGGCCTTCAATATGCCTGTGCGCTCCATCGTGCGCAGTTTGATCCAAGGGCTGACGATCAGGTAGCGCCGCGCATCGGCAGACAAGACATTCAATAGAAACGCGTCGTGTTCTGCAGCGTCTCGCAGGATTTGCAACTGTCCTTGACTCTCCTGCAAATCGGCGCGTGGCGTCGGCTGGAAACCTAGCTCCAGACCGGGTTGGTCGAGGAAGCTCGACAACAATGCACGCGGCGAACCAGGTATCGCATTCGCAAGCACATCCATGTCTCCGAACAGCAGAAAGCTGTCTTTGGCGCGCGACACGGTTACGTTCAACATGCTGGGAGAGCCGTCGATGAAACCGCCGTCGGCATGTTTGGAATAGACCGGAGAGAAAATCACCACTGGACGCTCAGCACCTTGCAGTGCGTGGACGGTTCCGATTGTTATGCCCGTTCGCCCCGAGACAGTGATCTTGTGCGCGGAGCAAGCTCTCCGTATCTCGCGGACCTGCGCTCCAAAAGGGGTAACAATGCCAACGATTTGCTCTACCGGGCGATTGTATCGCGCCTCCAAAGACCTGCGGTTTTCAACAATCCAAGCCACGATTGTTTGAGCTTCAGTGGGGTTTGATCGGCTATTGCTCGCGCGGACCGCCTTTCCGTCGACATGAAAGTATCCCATCGCCGGCAAAAACGCATCGCTTGGCGCGGGCCCACGACGGGGGCGAAGCTTGCCCTTGTAACAAAGGGCGTTGCTGTACTCTATTATCTCGTCATGGCAACGGCGGTGCTCAAACAACCACAGGCCCGGCTCCAGGTCCGCCCAAGGCGAAACCTGACAGGCCCGTTGAGCCAGCCGCATCGCACTGCCTGACGTGCTGCAAAGACCCGTGGCGTCAAGGTTTTGAATGTCTGCATCCGCCTCGAGCAAACCAGCCTCGCGTAAATTCCCAACGTCGACGGCGCGGGGCACGGCTGAGATCGGCTCTATCTGCTTGGTGTCGCCGATGACCAGGGCGCGTTTTGCCAAAGCGAAGGCAGCGCCTGCAACCTCGGGCAAGGCTTGACCCGCCTCGTCGAGGATCAGCAGATCGATGAAGTCGTAAAGATACTCATTGGCCCATTCGCCTCCGTCTCGGCGGCTGTAAGAGAGCTTTGAAGGCAGGCTGGCGAAAGTCGACACTGCACATGGTGTCAGCATCATGCGCCGATGCCAGCGCGGAACCAGCGTCGATCGACCTCGTTTGGCGGCAGAGGCGACAATTCCTGCCAGATCGGCCTCCATCGCCATCAGCCAGCGGCCTTCCCAATAATGAGTGGCCAATCGGAAAAGCTCGAAACGTTGGCATAGATCGATGCGATCTTCCAATCTGTCCTCCAGCCCATCCCCTCCGTCGAGTGAAATCAGTGCCTGTTTTCGAGCAGATTGGGCAGCACCGATTTCGGTCATCAACTTCCTGATGCCGCTTAATGCCCCCTTTGCCGAAGCGTACTCGGTTTCAGCCCTTAGAACCGTCTGAGCTAGGTGTTGATCGATCTCAGAGATGCGCTGCAGGCCATCGAGCCCGGAAAGTCCCCCCAGCGTTACGCGCGCCCTAAGAACGCGCTTGCGTTCAATGGCGGGGATAAAACTGAACAACGCCAAAAGGCTGGATTCTTGGGCCTGTTGGCGATCGAACACCGCACGGTGGCGTTGCATACTTTCGACTACAAGGCCTTGCTCGCTGACACTTGTCTGAGCACGTGCTTCAGCCGCTGCCGGGTCGCCTCCAAGCGCCTGCGCTTTGCCCATCGCGATAGATTGTTGTTCGAGGCTGCGGTCAGCCTCTTCAAGTTTTGCCACCTGATAGGCAATGGCTCCCTGAATTGCCGAGACATATTCGGCTACGTCCCCCTGACTGTCAGGAAATGCGGCTCGGGCGGAGGTTAGCCATGCATCTTTGGCTGCCAGAAAACCGTCGACGGTTTCCATCCGGGTTTGGAAGTCCTCGGTTTGATACTTTTCTACTGCTTCTTGCCGTCGAGAATTTGCCGGCAGAAATATGCCAAAGCTGTCGATACCCGGTAGCCAACGCCCAGCGAGCGGCCCGTCGCCCTTGGCGAAATCCTTGCCAAAAGCGTCGATAATGTTCGTAACAGCTTGATTGTTTGACGACGTAGCCACTATCACAGGCGGCTCCCCGCCATTCAGCGCTGCGCGAACCCAAAGTCCTGCCACAGCAGACAGAAGGAGGGTCGTCTTACCCGTCCCCGGCGGACCATTGACTGCGATGACATCGCCCGGCACTGCAGCGTCCAGCCAGGCCAGAACCTGCCGCTGCTGCTCAGCCAAGGGGAAGTGGGGATTGGAATGGCCTAGACGGCGGGCAAGTGCTGTCTCGACTTTCGTGTCGGTGACCAATCGCTCGACTGGTGAGACGATTTTGTTGAGAAGCGGCGCCTTCGGACGATCGGCTAGGATTTTGTCGTATAGATTCAAGATGTTGCGCACTGTCGCCGAGGCGTCTTCTGCCGGCTCTAAAAGACCAAAGCCGGCTGGAACGTAATGTTGATCTCCGGCGGGCCAGCCTTTCGCCACGGCGTCCACCATTTTGCGGCAATGCGCGAGGTAGGTTGCCCAATCCAAACGGTCGCCCGGTTGCAATGGTTCTGCAGTCAGAAAGCTGTCCAGAGCTTCTACAGCGCCGATAGTGAATTCGTCGGAAGGTAACGGCGTCAGCAAGTCTCGCGCAATGGTGTTGCGTTGCGGCGAGATCGTTCCCTGGAAGTCGACCAGCGCTTCGGTAACGACGGGTGCGACCAGTTCGGGAAGCCCATCTCCGCTCACCGCACCATGTGATAACCGCCTTGCTACCACCAGAGGCCAAAACCGAACACCGACAACCTTCGTCTGTGGCTGGTCTTTGAACAGTTGGCTGACTGAGTTTTTCGGTAGTAGGCCATTCCGAAGGGTCTCGGCAGAGAGTTCGATAAACCGTTGGCGATCCCGCTGGCTAAACTTGCCCTCTCCCAAAGCTCCATCAGCCAAGGAAGTGCGCCAATAGCGCAGGACGGCGTCGATGTTTCGATTCACAAGTCTGGCCTTTGATACAAGTCTGGCCTTTGATAAAGGGGGACGATTGAAATTGAACGATCCAGCTCCTGATCGTCTACCCACATACCGGCAAGCTGTCTATGCCCTCGAAACGGGTGCAGATGGCCTGCCTAACATCAAAGATTGACAGCCTTCGCGCCGATGTCGGCGCCCAATCTGTATGTCCGCTTCGGGCCGACTCCACGGCACGAGCGCAAATGTCCGTTTTTCGTGCTGGGTGTCCTGGGACCGGACAGGCAGAAATCGGCCCCGAAGCGGTCACTCATCGACTCGATGCCAACGTCTTCTATTGGCGCAAAGCGCCGCTCTCGCTAGCGCCCGGCCTCGCGAAGCCTCTTCAGAACGACTTCGGCGCGGCGCTCAGCAGGTTCAGCTTGCCGCCGTTGATCGTGTAAAGGCTAAGCTTGCGTTCGACACTGCCTGCGGGGCTGAGCCGGAAAAGCCCCGTCACGCCGCGAAAGCCGGTCTTCATCGTCAGGTTCTCCGCCGAAAGGCCCATCGGGCCCTTCACGCGGATGATGCCGGCGGCGATCGCCACGGAATCATAGCCATAGGCCGCGTCCGTCGACAGCGTGCGGTTATAGTGGCGCTTGTAGCGATCGGCGATCAGGCTTGCATCATCGGGTTCGACCATGGCGATCATGGCGCCCGCGACGGCGGGATCGCCATAGGCCTGCGACGGCCAGGCGCTGGTGCCGACGAGAACGAGGTTCGTCTGGCCGCTTGCCTTGATCGCACCGGCGATGGTGGGCACGATGACGCTCTTGCCGAGGACGACGACCGTATCGGCCTGCTGCAATTGAGCCTTCGATTTCTGCACCGCATCGGCGGCGGCCGCATCGCTGAGATCGTAGCGGGCGATCCCAACATAAACGCCCTTTCCTGCGCGGATCGCATCCGCGAGACGCGTCTCATAGGCGGGCGAAAAATCCCTCGGGGCGAACACCATCACCTTCTTATGGCCGCCCGCTGAAGCCGCACGGATGCCTTCGAGCGCGCTGTCGAGTTCATCCGAGGCGAAGTTGTAGACGTTGCCGGCGGTTGCCGGAACGTCATCGCCAAGGTTGACGAGCGGCGGGCGCTCACCGGAGGGCATGGCGGCAATCGCCGACGTAACCGCGGGCGAAGCGTAGCTGATAAGCAGCACCGAATTGCGCGCCTTGGCGGCGCTGACGGCGGCCGGCACCGCGCCTGGACCGCCCGAAACATCGACGACCTTGACGAAGACCTGGCCGTTGCCGAGCTCGCCGACGCCGAGTGCGGCCCCGTCACGCGCGTCGCGGGCGGCGCCCTCGTAAACGCCGCTTGCAGCCTTCGGCAGCAGCAGCGTGATCTCCGCGCCGGTTTCACCGAAGGATTCTTCCACCTTGCTTGATGGCGGCTTCATGTCGGTATTCTTGACAGCATTCAGGCCGTCCGAACCCGACTGGCAGCCTGCAAGCAGGCCGGCGACGAGAAAAAGTGAGAGCGGCAGCAAACGAGCCGCGCGCCGGCGCTTCGACGCGGCCGCGAGAACCACGTCCGAGGGCTTGCCGCGTAAACCATACGCGGGTCCGGTCTTCAGCTTCAAATGCGGCGTCACTGCTTCCCCCGAATGCGGCATGCCGGCCTTGGCGGCCCGTTAGAAGGCGTTCATTTCTGCACCGGGGGCGGGCGAAAATCAAACCCTCCCCCCAAACTTGGTTGACGGCAAAACTAAAGTTTTATCCGTCTTTGAGTGGAATATTTGTACTTAGTTTATCCATGCTTCCAAACGGCATCTTTATAGATCTTCGGTACATTTCTCTCGAACAGGGAGAATTAAAACCCGATGAAGCGCAGAACAAAACTAAAAATACTTAGTGCTTTTACTTTTGCATCCTTCGCATCACTGCCTTTGGCGTCACCTTCACTCGCACAGATGCCGGTTCCGCAAATAAGCGCCGCGTCATATACGCCGATACTTTCCGCCAATACTGCTAATATGCTCGCACAAGCGACGAGCATGGCGGGTGTTTTCAATCTGATCAGGACAGCCGCCAGCGACGTTTCGAGCTCTGTCCAAGCGATTAATCTTGCCTCAGTGGCGCAATTGCGACAGGTAGACAACGCGTCCTTCACGACCGCCTCCATCAAGCCGGTCATGCCGCCCAAGGCGACCTCTCCGAACGAAGCCGTTTTCGGCTCCGTCACCATTCCGTTCAAGCGGCTTGCTGCGGTCAAGCGTCTGGCACCTTCGCTCGCCGAAATGGAAAGCGGCGCAGCCATCAAGTGCGGCAAGAATGGCTGTTCGAATGCCACCGGGGTTATAAAGGCGGCACTCGACCAGACGGCGCAGGCTTCGATCCGCGACAAGCTGAATGCGGTGAACGTCGCGGTCAACCACTCGATCCGCTACCGCCGGGATAGCGACATCTATCAGGTGGCCGACTACTGGGCGACGCCTTCCGAGACCCTTTCTCGTCAGCAAGGCGATTGCGAGGATTTCGCGATCCTGAAGATGGCAGCGCTTCGCGCCGAGGGCGTCGACAACAAGGACATGTCGATCGTCGTGCTCTTCGACCAGAAGCGCCACTTCTACCATGCCGTCCTTTCGGTCGCGGTCAACGGCAACTACTTCATTCTCGACAACATGCGCGACCAGGTGCTGCCCGACAGCCGCCTTCCCGACTACCAGCCGCTCTTTTCGATTGCCGCCGGCAAGGGATATCTCCACGGACTGCGCGCCGGCACCAAGCAGGTTGCCTCCAGCATGCCGCTGGAAAAGGTCGCACCGGGCGAAGGCGCGGCATACTGAAACGCGTGAAAGCGTATGACGATAAAGGCGGCTGCAGGATGCGGCCGCTTTTCCGTTTTAAGGCATCAGTAGCGCGAGATGTAGCCGATCAGCATCGACTTCTCGTGGGTCGGAGCCAGCGCGAGATTGATCTGGCCGCGCATCGCCTGGGTGCCGATGCCGATGCTGAAGCCGGTGTTCAGCGTCTTGCCGCGGTTCAGGTTCAGCGTGGTGATCGCTTCCTCGATCTGCGTATCGATGGAAAAGCGCAGGCCCTTGGTGAGCTGTGCCGTGTCGCCTGAAGGCAGGCGCTGGCGCAGCATCGAGAGGAACGGATCGTTGAAGTACTGGATCTTCTTTTCCCGCGTGAGCAGGATCGTCGGCGACGGCGAGGCCTGAATGATGGCGTTCAGGTTCGCCATCGAGGCAATATCCTCGACAGTGTCGAGGCGGCGCAGCGCCCATTTGAGGCTGAGAACGCGCAGCAGCGAGGCAAGATTGCCGGATTCCGGCAGCTGCGAGGCCGTATAATGCACCAGATCAGCGGTGCTCATCTTACCGGCGGAGGACATACGGCCGAGGCCATCCCAATAGATACGCTCCAGGCGGATGCCGCGGCGCTCGCCTCCCCGGCCGGCGACAGCGCGAAAGCGGGGCTCGATTTCCTCGGCGCCGATGATCGGCAGCGACTCGTCGGCCGGCTCGGCAGTCGTCAGATCGCTCGCACGCGGCTTGGAAATCAGCATCTCACCGCTCCGTCAGCGCTTCTGAACGCGCCTTGTTGATTGGCTTCAGCAGGTAGCTGAGGACCGTCTTGTTGCCGGTCATGATTTCCACGGAGGCGACCATGCCCGGAATGATCGGATAGGGTTTTCCGTTGCGTTCCAGCTCCGATTTGTCCGTCTTCACCTGGACCAGGTAATAGGTCTCGCCTTTTTCCTTCTCCACCAGGCTGTCGGCCGAGACGTTTTCGACGATACCTTCAAGCCCGCCGAAGATCGAGAAATCGTAAGCCGTGACCTTGACCACCGCCGGCTGGCCGCGGCGGACGAAAGCGACGTCGCGAGGCGATATCTTCGCTTCGATCAGCAGCGTATCGGCGGTCGGCACGATGCCGGCAATGACGCGGCCGGGATCCACATAGGCACCGATCGTGTTCACTTCCAGCGTGTTGACGATGCCATCGACCGGCGAGCGGATATCGGTGCGCTTGACGCGATCGGAGGCGCCGCGGATGGTCTCATCGACCACGGAAAGCTCGGCAAGCGCCGTCGCCTTGTCGGTCAGCGCCTGCTGACGCAGCTCAAGCGCCAGATCGCCGAGCTGCAGCTTCGCCTCCTGCACGGCGGCTTCCAGACGATCGATGCTTTCCTGATAAACCTTGAGCTGGCCCTGCTGATCCGTCAGGTCGCGTTCGACCTTTAGAATTTCAGTCTGCGCCACCAGCTTCTTCTGGGCCAGCGGGCTGATAAGGTCGTACTGGCGTTGCGCACCTGTAATGTTGTCCTGCAGGCGGGCGATATTGGCATGCGCTTCGTTGAGTTCGTTCTCGCGCTGTTTGACGCGCTCCTGGAGAACGCCGAGCTTGTTTTGATAGCTCGCTCGATCGGCGGCAAAGAGGCTCGTTTCGTTGCTGCAGACATCCTTGGCGACGGCCAGAATGTCCGGCGGGCAAACATAGGGCGCGTCGTACTGGCCGGCCTCTTCGAGTTTCAGCCTTGCGACCTTGGCGCCGAGCGCGCGCGCCTTGGCGACAGATTCCCCGAGCGTCGATGTCGTGGTCGTATTGTCGAGCTGCACCAGCAGCTGACCCTTGCGGACGACCTGGCCGAGTGTCACCGCAATCTGCTGGACGACGCCGGGTTCCGACGACTGGATGATCTGGGTCTTTGAAACGGGAATGACCTTGCCTTCGCCCCGGGCGATCTCGTCAATGCTGGCAATCGCCGCCCAGCCGACGAAGCTTGCAATCAGCAGCGCGCAAAGCGCCAGGATGGCGCGGGCGAAAAGCGGCGGATGGTCGAGACGATTGGCCCTCATTGCTGCCCCGCCGGTCTGCGCTGCATGGCCTCGATCACGGCCTGCTTCGGGCCGTCGGCGATGATGCGGCCCTTGTCGATGACGATCAGACGGTCGACGAGCTCGAGCATGCTGTGGCGATGGGTGGCGATCAGAAGCGTCGTCTCGGGGCCGAACGCGCCGGACAGCTTGGAAATCAGGTGCCGTTCGGTGGCAAGGTCCATCGCCCCGGAGGGCTCATCCAGGAAGACTATCTTCGGCTTGGTCAACAGCAGCCGGGCGATCGTCAACGCCTGTTTCTGGCCGCTCGACAGGTTGGTGCCGCGCTCGCCGACGGGCATATCGAAGCCGCGCGGATGGTTGGACACGAACTCGTCGACGCCGGTCATGCGGGCGACCTCCAGAATTTCCTCGTCCGTCGCATCGGCGCGGCCGATCAAGAGGTTTTCCTTCACGGTGCCGGAAAACAGATCGGAGGACTGGCCCGCAACGGCAACGGCCGAGCGCACCTCAGCCATATGGTATTGCCGGATATCGACGCCATCGATCAGCACGCGACCGCTTGCCGGAGCAAAGAGGCCATCGAGCAGGCGGCCGAGCGTCGTCTTGCCCGAGCCGATGCGGCCGATGATGCCGATCTTCTCACCCGGACGGACATTGACGGACAGGCCGTTGATCACCGGATAGTCAGAGCCCGGATACTGGAACGAGACGTTCTGGAAGCTGAAGCTGCCCTGCTGGATCTGGCGATTGACGAAACCGACCGTCGAAGGCCGGTCGTCGGGCTGCTCCATGATCTTGTCGAGGATGCGCAGCGACATGGTCGCCTGGCGGAAACGCGCGAGCGTCATGGCGATCTGGCCAAGCGGCGCGCCGGCGCGGCCTGCCAGCATCACGGTCGCGACGATGGCGCCCATGGCGATGCGGCCGGCAGCAAATTCATAGGTGCCCGCAATCACGATCAGGACACTCACCATCTGCTGGATGAACGTTGTCATGTTGATGGCGTTCGTCGAGATATGCTTGATGTCCTCGCTGGTGCGGCTCGAATATTTGGTGAGCTCCTGCCAACGGCGCAGCATAGCCGCCTCGGCGCGAAGGCTCTTCAGCGTCTCGATGGTAGAGATGGTTTCGATGAGCAGAGACTGCCGGCGCGAGGCTTCGTTTGCGGCTGTCGCCATGCGCTTGCCAATCTTCGCCTGCGCCCAGAGGCCGATGGCAACGGACAGGACGAAGGCAACTGCCGGAATGACAACCAGCCAGCCGGCAATCAGATAGATAACCGCAAGGAAGATGAAGACGAACAGGCTGTCGATCAGCACGCCGATGGTGTTCGAGGTGAAGAACTCGCGGACGAATTCATACTGCGTGACGCGATTGGCATACTCGCCTGTCGAAAGCGGGCGCGATTCCAGCGTCGAATTCAAAACCTTGTCGAAGATCAGCTGGGAGAGCCGCAGATCCGCCTTGCGGCCGGCATAGTCGATCAGCGACGAGCGGGCCGTCTTCAACAGGAAGTCGAAGAGATAAGCAAGCGTGATGCCCGCCGCGAGAACCCAAAGGGTCGCCTCCGCCTTGTTCGGCAGCACGCGGTCGTAGACATTCATCGTAAAGAGCGGCGAGCCGAGCGCGATGAGATTGATGAAGAGCGCCGACACCATGACGCGAACATAAGTCCGCCAATAAGGGACCAGCGTTGTTGCCAGCCAGTGGCGCTTTTCAATCTCCACGGCGTTGCCGACCAGCGCCTCTTCTGAAGCATTCTGATAGTAAAGCGTGAAGGCAAAGGCCATTTTGGGCTTCAGCGCCGCGAGCTCTTCGGGGGTAAGCTTGATCGATCCGCCGCTCACCGGAACGATATCGGTGACGTAGGCGCCATCTTCCGCCACTTCCAGCAACGGCAGAACGCCGCCATCGGCAAACGAGACGATGGCCGGGCAATCGAAATTGCCCAGGCGGCAGTCGCGTTCCTGATGCCTGATGACCTGAAGGCCGATGCGCTCGGCCATCTGCTCGACGTCGTCAAGCTCCAGCGATTCGGTGACCTCGTCCGGCAGGCCGGAGAAGAGTACCGTGTCTGAGCTTGGCCGGCCATAGAACGCGGCCACGGACTTGAAAGCGGCCTTGAACGTTTGGAGCGGGGTGCCGCTTGAGGTCTCGAGTGCTACGTTCAGCATAGTTCCATGGCCGTATCGACTACTGCTGTCGAATCGGCGCTAGAAGGTCCAACGGCAGGCCGGCTTTCTGATGTGAATCAAGCTCGACGTATCCCGGATCTGCGACGCCCGCGGGGACAACAAACTCTTCCCGCGCATAAGACTGGGCCTGCGCGACCGGCTTCAGCTTCATCGTCTGAAGCAGATTGCCGGAAGCGGCCAGGATTTTGTACTCGGCGAAGACCGACGCGACGCGCGCCGTATCGGCGAGAACCCTGGTGTTGAAATTGGTGTTCTGCGCATCGAGCACGTCGAGCAGCGAACGCTGGCCGACGCTGAACTGCTGCCGGTAGGAGGTGACCAGCTGGGCGTTGGTCGTGGCCTGCTGGCCGAGGATGCCGGCAAGCTTGCCGCGGCTTACGCGCTCATTCCACGCGGAGCGGACGGACTCCCCGACTTCGCGCTGCACCTGCGCCAATGCATAGCGCTGCTCATCGGCGCGGCGGATCTGCTCCTGCTCGCGAGCAACATCGATGCCGCCACGATAGAGGTTCCACCGGGCGACAACTTGCACCTGGTAGTCATTCGTATTGCCGCTGTCGTCGTTGATGTCGTCGCCAAGCCGGGCGGTGCCTTCGAGGTCGACCTTCGGCATGTAATTGGCGCGCGCGCCGCGCACGCCGGCATCAGCCGCATCGATATCCGCATTGGCGGAGTAGATACGAGGGCTGTTCTTGCCGGCGACGAAGACGGCGTCGTTCAGCGTCTTCGGCACGAACTTGGCGACGGAAGGCGGGGTCTGCGCGCCGGTGATCGGCTCGCCCACGACCTGCAGGAAGCGAATCTTCGTCGCTTCCAGCTCTTCGTTGGCTTCCTGCAGACGGGCGGCAGCAGCCTGCTGGCGCTCGACGCCCTGCAGACGGTCGGCGTCGGTCAGCGTGCCGCCCTTGATGCTCTGCTCGATGTTGCCGAGGATCTGGTTGTGGAAGGCGAGGTTATCCTGGGCCGCCTTAACGATCTGGTTCTGAAGGATATATTCGAGATAGTCCTGCGTCACCTCAAGCGCGAGCGATTCGGAACGCTCGAGGACGCGGAACGAGGCGCCGTCAACGCGCGATGCCTGCTGATCCACCTGCGCCCGGCGGTCGCCGCCGTCGAAAAGCCGCTGCGTGATGGTGAGACCAACGCTGTTGGGAGACAACCAATCACTGTCAGAATTCAGCGTTCCGCTCGAAGAATTCGACAGACGACGGCGGCCGCTTCCCGCGTCCAGGTCAACAGAGGGCAAGTAAAGCCCGCGCGCCTGGCGAAGCTCAAACTCGATTGCTTCACGATCCTTCGCAGCCTGCAAGATCTGCGGGTTCGTCTTCATGGTTTTTTCAATAGCCTGCTGCAACGAAATAGCATTAGCGTCAACGCAAAATGCAAAATTCAAAGCAACAGTCGCAGACAGTGCTGCGAAAATTCTTTTGCCCCTAAACAAGACCGATGCCCTCATCACCTGTGATTAATCCGCCTACCTATCTACCCGGATTCTTTCTCACCGGTAAGCAAGTAGCATTAAGTTATCCATACTCCAACTGGCCTGCGGCTTCTTCCTTCGAAGACAGTTAACTCTAAGGTTTTCCCACTTAAAGCAACAATTTTACGGGATTTTTTAATCGGTATTTTTTGTGCTAGCGGTTAGCTAAACGCTCACCCTCAGTGAGTACATAACCGCCATGATCTTTGCTAACCGCTACTCCCTAGCCTCTCTAAAACCCGCCCTGCTGCGCGCTGCAATCGGCGCGTTGTGCTGCGTCGCGGGCTCCACTGGATTTTTACTTATCTTAAACCTTCTACTCCCGGATAAACCATTTTTGGTAGGATTTGTGAGTATTCCTTTAATTTCTTTTGTTGTTGCATTTCCGCTGCTGTTGGCGCTGCAGCTGCGCAATGCCGAACTTGCGGCGGTGCGCGCAAGGATGAACCATGCCGCACGCCACGATCCGGTGACGAATGCGCTCAACGGCACCGCCTTTGCGGCTGCGATGACGCATTATGTCGATCGCCGCCGGAAGATCGCGACCGATGCCGGCGGCATCATGATCGCCGTGGTCGTCGAGACGTTCGATACGGTCAGCCGCCGCTACGGCCCGCAATGGGCCGACACAGTGATGCAGTCGCTGGCCGAGATCATCAAGAGCTCGATCAGAAGCGGTGATCTCGTCGCGCGGCTGGCCACCAACGAGCTCGGCATCTTCCTTCCGGGCGCCACGCCGGAAAACGCCCAGGATATCGGCGCCCGCATCCGCAGACGCGTCGAGCAGGCCGCGTTCGAAACCGCCGAAGCCCCCCTCGACCTGAAGATCAAGCTTGGCGGCGCGCTCTTCGAGGGGACTGAGGATTTCAATCGCATCAGGCAGCTCGCGGACGAGATGGCATTCGACGGCACGACCGAGGACGGCGAGCCGATGGCGATCGCCAGATTGCCGGCGGCCTGATGTCAGAAAACAGAAAAGGCGCTTTCGCGCCTTTTCTTGGATTTTCGTCCGATCCCATCAGCCGACATGCGGTGCAGTCGTTGCGTCGTGCTTGTCGTCGTAGAGGATCTTGACCGCTTCCGCAGTGCCCTGAAGAACCGCCACGTCGTGCCAGGCGCCGTTGTCGTTGACGCTAACGACGGTATTTGCACCGCTGACCGTTGTCTTGACGCTGGAGAGCGCTTCCGCCTCGCTTGCCTCGTGACCGAGCAAGGAGTTGAGAAGGTTCGATACGTCGAGCGTGTCGCCTTCGCTTGCCTTGTAGTCGGTGATCACGTCAGCCAGCTTCACATCCTTGAAGGCGTCGGCATCGAGGACGAAGGTGTCGGCCCCTGCCCCGCCCGTCATCATGTACATGCCGGCGCCGCCATGGAGGTGGTCGTCGCCGTCAGTGCCGATCAGCGTCGTGCTGTTCTGATCCGCCGCGCCGAGCGTCGTATCAAAGCCAACTTCGACGAAGCTGCCGGTCCCACCGTCAGCGGTTGTGTAGCTGCCTTGAGCAAGGATCGACTGGCCGTTGATCTCAGCATCCGAAGCCGAAGCATCGAGCGAGATGCTGATGATCGAATGATCGGCCAGGTTCGACAGTTCGCCGTTGTCTGTGAGGCCGTTGTGGTTCAAGTCCTGCCAGATGGTGAGCTTCGAGAAGGCCTCATCGGCCGCATCGATCTTGCCGTCATGGTTGCTGTCGAGCGTCGAAAGCGCCGCCAGGCCATCCGCATAGCTGCCACCGGCAAAGTGCGGCGAAAAGATCTCGCTGCCATTGTCGATCTTGCCGTTGCCATCGACATCGAGCGCCAGGATGCCGTCGCTGCCGGCCGTCCAGGCGATCTGATCCTTGTGACCGTCGGCATTGATATCGAACTGGACGCCGTGATCGAGCGAGGTCAGCGCGACGCCGTTGTGGTCGAGGTCGAGGACGATGGGGTCGGTTGTGCCGACAAACGTACCGTCGCTCCGGACAACGTAGTCCCCACCCCCGATGTGTACCCGAACGGAATCAACGCCGCTTCCATTAGCACCACTCAGGGTATAGGCCGTTGTGAAACTACCATTTCCGTTGATGCTGACTTGCACACGAAGATCCGAGCCGTTTATTGTGACCCGCAGGTAGTCCGAGACATCCTTGCCACTGCCGATTGAGCCGACGAGGCTTTGAAGGTCGATCTTGTCCCCGTCGCTAAAGCTATAGTTGGTAACCGTATCGGCATTGCCGCTGCTCAAGTTCTCCGATCCCCATACGAATGTATCGCTGCCGCTGCCGCCCTTCAGGGTGTCGTTTCCTGCGCCGCCCTTGATCGTATCATTGCCGCTGCCGCCGGTCAGGCTATCGCCACTGGAACTGCCGATGAGCGTGAAGCCTTCCGACTGATTGGCAACGTTAATCGTGACTCCGGACCCCAACGCTGCAGAGATGACCTCGACACCCTGCAGGCCGCTATTGCCCAGTCCATTGAGTTCCGTCGAAGTGGACTTCAGGTTGATGGTGTCGGTGCCGCCTCCGAGATCGATGTCGCCGCTGCCGATCAGAATGGCGTTCAACTGAGAACCGGTAAGGGTGATCGAGTCGTCGCCGCCAGTTCCGATCAGATTGCCGGTTTCGACGTTGTCGATATTCGGGCTTCCGGCGCCGGAGATATCCACCGAACCGCTGACCTTGACGTTCAACGTATCGGAGCCGTCGTTCATGTCGATAGACGAGAAACCGGCCAATTGGGTCGCAGAAAGGGTAATGGACTGACTGTAGCTGGCAAAAATACCACCATCTACGGCTTCCAGATTTTCTACGCTGACGATCGTTGCGGATGAGAGATCCACCGAAACGCCATTGCCTTGCGTGTTCAACCTGAGAGTATCGGTTCCATTACCGCCATCGACATGGACGAGGCCGTTGTAGGCATAGATGCTATCCTTGCCATTCCCTCCGAAAATGATGTCACCGCCGCCGCCGCCGTCGATGGTACTTCCGCCGTTCGCGGCGATCAGTATCTCGGCCGCAGCGGTTCCAGATAGATCGCCGAACTGGCGTTCCACGTCGACCCCAGCAGTCTTCGTCGCCGTGCCATCCGAAGCGGTGTAGTTAAACGAACCGCCGCCGGGTAATATGTCCGCGAACGAAACTGCGCCCGAATTGTGACTCGCAATATCGAGGAACGAGGTGGCGCTGGCATCCGTTATCTGAAGGCTATTGCCGTCCGGATCGTGGTCGTTGAGAAGCAATACCCAATCAGGGATTGAGATGGACGAGGTGTTGGTGATGACTGTGTCGTTCGCAAGCTGCGGAGCATTGTTTGCCGAGACGACCGTCGCTGTCGCAGCACTGGTCACCGTTTCATTGAAGTTCTGCCCGTCGGTATATGTGGTCCTGACCGAAATGGCATGTCCGGCGTCTGCCGCTCCAAGCGTGTAGTTCGCGCCGCTCGCGCCGGTGTCAACGCCGTCGCGCAGCCAGTGATAGGCGATATTGGACTGTGCACCATCCGGATCGGCACCCAGCGCCGCCTGAAGAACGTCGCCGACTTTCGGCGCGCCTGCCTGCTGCGTCGTATCGCTGATGGAGACCGTCGCCGCACCGTCGTTGACGGGGGTGATATCCAGCGTAGCGCTACCGGCAACCGTCGCCGTGCCGTCCGTCACACTGTAGCCGAAGCTCACCTGCGTGCCGTCGTTCGCTGCCGGCGTGTAGGTCCAGGTGCCGTTGTGGTTGTCGGTCAGCGTACCGGAGCCGGAAGCGATGTGCAGGCCGGTCGCCGTCAGCGCGTTGCCATCGGCATCGGTCGCACCGGCCAGAAGCTGGGCCTGGGTGATCAGATGCGCGCCGCTGTCTTCGGCGATCGCAACAAGTGTCACTGCCGGAGCAACCGGTGCGTCGTTGACCGGGGTGATGTCCAGCGTGGCGCTACCGGCAACCGTCGCAGCGCCGTCCGTCACGCTGTAGCCGAAGCTCACCTGCGTGTCGTCGTTCGCCGCCGGGGTGTAGGTCCAGGTGCCGTTGCCGTTGTCGGTCAGCGTACCGGAGCCGGAAGCAATGTGCAGCCCGCTCGCCGTCAGCGACGGGCCGTCGATGTCCGAAGCATGAGACAGAAGTTCAGCCTGTGTGATCAGGCGAGTTCCGCTGTCTTCGGCAATCGCCGCCAGCGTGACCGGCGTCGTCAACGGCGCGTCGTTGACCGGGGTGATGTCCAGCGTGGCGCTACCGGCAACCGTCGCCGCACCGTCCGTTACGCTGTAGCCGAAGCTTACCTGCGTGTCGTCGTTCGCATCCGGCGTATAGGTCCAGGTGCCGTTGCCGTTGTCGGTCAGCGTACCGGAGCCCAAAGTGATATGCAGCTCGGTCGCCGTCAGCGAAGCGCTATCGACATCCGTCGCACCGGCCAGAAGCTGGGCCTGGGTGATCAGATGCGCACCGCTGTCTTCGGCGATCGCAGCAAGTGTCACTGCCGGAGCAACCGGTGCGTCGTTGACAGGAGTGATATCCAGCGTGGCGCTACCGGCAACCGTCGCCGCGCCGTCCGTCACGCTGTAGCCGAAGCTTACCTGCGTGTCGACGTTCTCATCCGGCGTATAGGTCCAGGTGCCGTTGCCGTTGTCGGTCAGCGTACCGGAGCCGGAAGTGATGTGCAGCCCGGTCGCCGTCAGCGCGTTGCCATCGAGATCGGTCGCACCGGCCAGAAGCTGGGCCTGCGTGATCACATGCGCACCGCTGTCCTCGGCGATCGCTGCAAGTGTCACTGCCGGAGCAACCGGTGCGTCGTTGACGCCTTGTACGCCGACGTCGATCGTCTGCGTCCAGGACTGTGTGTCAGCGTGCACGCCGTCCGTCAGCGTTGCGGTATCGGTGACCGTCGCCGTCACGGACAGCGTAAAGTGACCGTTCCAGTTGGCCGGCGGGGTCATGGTGAGCGGCGTCGTGTTCAGTGAGGCGATCTGGGCCGGATCGGAGATGATCCAGGTGCCGCCCTCGCCTAACGCACCCACCGAGAAGGTCGCGCCTGCCGGGAAGCCGGACAGCTTGACGGCCAGCGTCTCGGAACCGTCGGTATCCGTGAGCACTAGGTCCATCTTGGACAGGGTGACCACATGGTCTTCCTGGCCGTTGTTCGGCACGCTGAAGGCGTGGCCGTCAATCTCGCCATGCTGCTGCCAGACGCCGACCAGGCTGCCATCCTGCAGCTGGACGAGCGGGCTGCCGGTCTCGCCGGGATGCGTTGAGCCGGACGAGGTCAGATCGAAGTGCCCGCCGAGCGGCGTGCCATCGGCAGCATAGCGCTGGCCCTTGACGAAGTGGTCGTTGGGGTTCTCCGATGAATTCCAGGTGACGACGAAGGTGCCGTCCGCAAGAGCCGTCACCGACGGTGCATCCTGAGTGCCGAACTCGGCGGACTGGACGACGGCTTCGCCTCCCACCTTGCCTCCAGCGGCATCAAAAATCTGCGCCTTGACCGCATTGGAAGCACTATCGGCCCAGACGACGACAAAGCCGCCGCCTGCCAGCGCCGTCACGGATGCGGTGGTGGCATTGCCGCCGGCGTTTACGTGCGTTTCGCCGCCCTGCGGTGTGCCGTTTGCATCGAACCGCTGCATGTAAATGCCGGTACCATCGCTGCCCTGACCGTTCCAAGTGACGACGAAGCCGCCATTCGAGAGCGTCGTGACATCGCTGTCCAACTGGTTGCCATCCGTTGTCGTGTTGACACGGAATTCACCGCCTGCCGCATGACCGGCGGCATCGAAACGCTGGCCGTAGACGCCGGCGCCGCTGCCATCCTGCCCAGTGGACGTCCATGTGACGACGAAGCCGCCACCAGGCAGATCGCTGATCGTGCTGTTCGTCTGAGAGCCGGCAGTATAGGTGTTGATATGAATCTCCGGCCCATTGGCGCTGCCGTCGGCATTGAAGCGCTGGGAGTAGATGCCGTCGCTATCCTCGCCGCCGCGTCCATTGGACGTATAGGTAATGATAAAGCCGCCATCCGCCAGAGCATGCGCGTTGGCCTGATCCTGGTTGCCGGTGACATCGGTATTGACGCGGAACTCGCCGCCGACCTTGTTGCCCGAAGCATCGTAGCGCTGCGCATAGATGCCATTCGTGAGGTTGGAATCCTGCATCGTCGACGTCCAGACGGTGACGTAACCGCCGCCCGTGAGCGCTGTCGCGCTGGCATTGAACTGGTCCATCTGGGACGTGCTGTTCGCCTGGAAATCGCTACCAACCGCTGCCGGCGCACCGTTCTGGATGGTGAAGGTCGGCGCATCGGCGTCCGGCGCGATGTCGATCGTGACATGAGCGGTCGAAGTGCCGCCGTGGCCATCCGAAACGGAGTAGTCGAAACCGGCAACGCCGCTGAAATTCGCCGCTGGCGTGAAGATCGGATTGCCGTTGTTCAGGCTGACCGTGCCGTGCAGGGCACCGTCGACGGAAAAAACCGTCAGCGTGTCCTGCTGATCGACGTCCGTGTCGTTGCCAGTCAGCATCGCGCCGGTGAACGTGATGGCTTGATCCTCGTTCAAGGCGAAGCTGTCGGCCGTCGCCACCGGCGCGTCGTTCGTGCCGGTGATGGTGATCGTCAGCGGTTGCGAACCGACATTGCCATGACCGTCGTTGATCTGCGCCTGGTAGGTGATCGTCAGCGTTTGGCCTTCGCCCAGCCAGTCCAGGTTTGCAGCCTGCGGGTCATAGGTCCAGTCGAAGCCCATTCCGCCACTGTTGGAGACCTTGTCAGCCGAGAAGTGGATCGCCGACGAGGCGATCAGAGCCGACACATCGACACCGGCGGGCAGATCGCCACGGCTCCAGGCGGCTGTCGCGTTGCCAGAGACGGACGGATGCAGGGTATCGCCGACGTCGGTATCGGAAACGGCAAGTACGCCGCCCGTCAACAGAATGTCCTGTGCGGACGAATCGCCGACAATCTCCGCCACGCCTTGCGGATTGGATGAGCCTGTGATCACAGGCGCGTCGTTGGTGCCGGTGATCAGGATGCTGATGACCTGCGTGTCCTTGGCGCCGTGGCTGTCCGTGACCTCGACGGTGTAGTCCAGCCGGGTCTGGTAGCCAGCCGGCAGGAAGCCAAAGGTCTGGCTGCCGGAGTTGAAGGTCCAGTGCAGCGTGCCATCGGAATTGCCGTTGACGACCGGGTTGGTCGACAGGTGCAGGAAGTCGAGCGCGCCTGCCGTTGCCGGATTGTAACCCGCACCACCGCCGGTAACCGCCAGAACCTTGGCTGTGACGACGTCAGTCATATCGGCGTCATGCACCTTCAGGTCGCCCTGCGTCGTCAGGGCGGCATCCGTTTCGGTCAGGCTGCGCGTGACGGCCTCCTGGCCGACGAAGCCGGGGACGGTCGTCGATACGGTTTCGCCGGTCGGGATGCTGATGACGGGCGCGTCGTTGGTACCGGTGATCAGGATGCTGATGACCTGCGTGTCCTTGGCGCCATTGCTGTCCGTGACCTCGACCGTGTAGTCCAGCCGCGTCTGCCAGCCGGCCGGCAGGAAGTCGAAGTTCTGGCTGCCGGAATTGAAGGTCCAGTGCAGCGTGCCGTCCGAATTGCCGTTGACGACCGGATTGGTCGACAGGTGCAGGAAGTCGATCGCGCCTGCGGTTGCCGGGTTGTAACCGGCACCACCGCCGGTAACCGCCAGAACCTTGGCGGTGACGACATCCGTCATGTCGGCATCATGCACCTTCAGGTCGCCCTGCGTCGTCAGGGCGGCATCCGTCTCGGTCAGGCTCCGCGTTACGGCCTCCTGGCCAACGAAGCCGGGGATGGTCGTCGATACGGTCTCGCCGGTCGGGATGCTGATGACGGGTGCGTCGTTGGTGCCGGTGATCAGGATGCTGATGACCTGCGTGTCCTTGACGCCATTGCTGTCGGTGACCTCGACCGTGTAGTCCAGCCGGGTCTGCCAGCCGGCAGGCAGGAAGTCGAAGTTCTGGCTGCCGGAATTGAAGGTCCAGTGTAGCGTGCCGTCCGAATTGCCGTTGACGACCGGGTTGGTCGACAGGTGCAGGAAGTCGATCGCGCCTGCCGTTGCCGGGTTGTAACCGGCACCACCGCCGGTAACCGCCAGAACCTTGGCGGTGACGACATCCGTCATGTCGGCGTCGTGCACCTTCAGATCGCCCTGCGTCGTCAGGGCGGCATCCGTTTCGGTCAGGCTGCGGGTGACGACGTCCTGGCCAAC
>NZ_JBNDHT010000014.1:0-69576 GCF_056755115.1 Rhizobium sp. SVR5-2C
ATCCAGCTCATCATGCGAGGTCGCGTATGGCTTCCAGTATCCGATGTAGCGGTCAAGCTCGGCGAGCGGTCCGGCGGAGAGCAGGACGCGATGAGCCGATTCCGCCATAAGCTCTGCTAGCGCATCGCCCCGATGAGCCGCTTGAATTCGCGCTCCGGAGCGCCATAGGCGTCACCGGCAAACGCCTCCAGACCGGCCCGGTCGCGGACTGTAACCAGCCCTCTTTCAGCGACGATGAAGCGGTAACCCTCCAGCATGTGGAGTGCTGTCGTAACGCTCGGGCGCCGGACATTGAGCACCTCCGCCAGAAAATCATGCGTAAGCAGAAGACGATCCCCCACCGTGCGGTCATGCACCATCAGTATCCATCGCGCGAGGCGCTCGTCGATCCGATGCGTCGCGTTCGAAAGAGCGGTGTAGGCGGTTTGCACGAACAAGGTTTGCGCATAGCGGCTCAAAAGCTTGCGCATGGAATGGCTCTGTTTAAGCGCCTCGAACAGGTCATCATTTCTGATCCTATGGCCATATCCTGCGATTTGCATGAA
Organism: Rhizobium sp. SVR5-2C; assembly: GCF_056755115.1. Lineage (NCBI taxonomy): Bacteria > Pseudomonadati > Pseudomonadota > Alphaproteobacteria > Hyphomicrobiales > Rhizobiaceae > Rhizobium > Rhizobium sp. SVR5-2C. The sequence goes on from NZ_JBNDHT010000014.1 coordinate 546, forward strand.
TACCTTGAAGGGTGCCTGGTTATCCTCAAAAAGGCTATTGGGCGGTGACATTCCCTCGGCTCCGAAAATCCCGACTTCGGCGGTTTGCCCGGAAGGAGACATACTGATGATTGAGCCTATGCCCGCCTCCAGAAAGAAGCTGTATTCTTGAGGTTGGTTGGGCTCGGAGAGGATGAAAAGGCGTGGCAGATCGACGGGCTCCAGCTTTGCCAGCAATGGTTCGCGGTCCTTCTTCTCGAGAAGACTGAGGATCCTGTTGAACATCGCCTTCCCCTCCCTGAGACTGAACAGTAAACAACTCCCTCCCGCAGGATTGAACTGCAGGAAAACCGGAAAGTTCCGCCTTCGCCGACCTGTCGATGGTACCAAAGGTTCGACAGTCCTTTCTGAGGCAGGGCCGTTCCCAGCAACAACCGCGTGAGCCGCCCCACATAAACTCGAGTAAATCCTATCGCTCCGACTACAGATGTCGTATTACTATAGTCTTTTTCACTATAAGAAAGAACGTTCGATGCGTTAAAGGCATTTGTTTCGATCGATCTCTGTGCAAAAATCGAAAACCGGGTAAAGATGCGTCGCATCTCCTTGTCCAAATATTTCTAGGATTAAGAGCGGACGATGAAAATCGGCGTGTTGATTCCGGAGTTTCCGGCGCAGACACATATCTTCTTCCGGCGCGAACTCGACGCGCTGCGCGAATTTGGGATCGATACCGAAACCATCTCCACCCGCCTGCCGCCGGCGGTCCTCATGTCGCATAGCTGGGCGAAAGAGACCGCGGAGCGTACGACATACCTCACGCCGCGCGGCATTCCGGACATCGCATCGGCCATTGCCGAGCTCGCTGCAGCCGGGCCCGTCGGGCTTGCCCGCGCCGCCGCTTCCATCGCGCGCGCGGATGGGCTCGGGCTCATGGGCAAGGCCCGCCTGATGGCGCTCGCGGCCATGGGGGCGCGGCTCAAGCGCGTCGCACACGACCGCGGCATTTCGCACGTACATGTCCACTCCTGTGCCGACTCGGCGCACCTCGCGATGTTCGCGCACCTCCTGGGCGGACCTTCGTACAGCATCACACTGCACGGCTCGCTTAGCGACTACGGTCCCAACCAGCGCGAAAAGTGGCGCCACGCTGCCTTTGCCGTGGTCATCACCGAGCGCCTTCTTGGGGAAGTTCGGCAAGAGCTCGCAGGTAGCCTGCCGCCTACCATCGAGATCGCACCGATGGGTGTAGAAACGGAACGATTCGTACGCTCCACCCCCTATCGCGCATTTTCGGGAGACAGTCCGTTGCGCGTGTTCTCATGCGGCCGGCTCAATCCGTGCAAGGGCCACAGCGATCTTATCCGCGCGATCGCTGAACTGCGCGCGCGCGGTTTCGACGCCCGTCTCGATATCGCGGGCGAAGACGAGCTTGGTGGAGGAGGCTATCACCAGGAACTCGCCGCCGAGATAAAGCGGGCGGGACTGGACCACGCCGTCACGCTGCTTGGCGCCGTGTCGGAGCAGCGCGTGCTGAAGGGGCTTGAGGAGGCGCATGTTTTCGCGCTCGCAAGCCTGGCCGAACCCTTGGGCGTCGCTATCATGGAAGCGATGGCCCTTGGCACACCCGTCGCCGTTACCGGCGCAGGCGGCGTGCCCGAGCTCGTGCGCGACGGTCAAGATGGGCTGCTCGTGCCGCCTGCTGACGCCACAGCCATGGCCGACGCCATCGAACGGATTGCACGGGACGTGAATTTGGCCTCAAGGCTTGCAAACTCGGCGAGAGCGCGCGTCGTTGGCAGCTTCGACAGCAAGCGCAGCGCGTCCCTGATCGCGACGTACGTTCACCGGCGGCCGTCCGCGAATTCTGTTTAAGCCGCTCGATGCCGACATTTGCCGCGAGCCTTATGGCGCCCAGTCCTCTGCCAGAGGTTCAGCGCGTCCTCTGTTGCGGGAGCGCCCTCCCCATCAGCCGCGCCAGCCGCTCGGCAAAAGCGCGAGGATCGATCGGCTTATCGCCGTCCAGTACGCGTGCCTGGTCGAGCAGGAGAAAGGCCGCATCTTCGCGAAGAGATGAATCGATCGTGTTCGCCGCGAGAGCTTTGATCATTGGATGATCAGGATTGATTTCCAGGATCGGCTTCGCAGCGGACTGCAATCGGCCAGCGCCCTGGAGGATTTTCTCAAGCTGGCGGTCGTAACCCTGCTCGGAGGCGACCAGACAGACAGCACTTTCCGTCAAACGATCCGATGCGCGAACATCGGAAATCTCCTGCCCCAGCTTATCCTTGGCAAAAGCGATGAAGTCCCTGATGTCGGACGGCGTTTCCTCGCTCGCAGCTGCTTCTCCATCGACCTTTTTGAATTGGGAGAGATCGGCAGAGCCTTGAGTGATCGACTTGAAGGCCTTCCCCTCGAACTCCGGCGCGTTTGTAACCCAAAAGCTGTCGACGGAGTCCGTCAGGAGCAAAACTTCGATGCCACGAGCCCTGAAGCCTTCGAGCTGCGGCGATGCCTTCAGCTGCTCAGGGCTGCTGCCCGTCCAATAATAGATAACGGTCTGGCCTTCCTTGGCATTCTTCACATAATCCGCAAGCGACCGATAACCCTCGCCGGATGCGGTGGTGCGGAAGCGAGAGAGCGCCATCAGCTGCGTACGCCGTTCGTAATCCTCGTAGATGCCTTCCTTGATAACACTGCCAAAGGCTTCCCAGAGCTTGATGAACGCGTCGCCATTGCTTTCGGCAAGCTTTTCCATGGCGGTGATGACCCGGCTGGTCACGCCCTTTCGGATGGCCGACAGGATCGGGCTTTCCTGGATCATCTCGCGAGAGACGTTGAGCGGCAAATCGGCGCTATCAACCAAGCCGCGGACGAAGCGGAGATATCGTGGCAGAAGCTCGGCCTCATCGGTGATAAAGACGCGCTTGACGTAGAGCTTCATCCGGCCCTTGCGGTCGGGATCGAAGAGATCGAAGGGTGGGGAGCCGGGAACGAAGGCAAGTGCAGTATATTCGTGCCTGCCTTCGGCACGAAAATGCACGTTAAGCGCTGGTTCATCGTATTGACCGGAGATGCCGCGATAGAAGTCCGTATACTCCTCGGGCGTGATATCGGTTTTTGACTTTGCCCAGAGGGCTGTCCCGTCGGTCAGTTGCGCCGGCTCGTCACCCGGCTTCACGACGATGCCGATGGGCACCGGCACATGACCGGACTGCTCCTTGACGATGCGCTCGACGCTCCAGCGGGACGTATAGCTCTTGGCCTCCTCCATCAGATGCAGGGTGATGCGTGTCCCCCGGGCGGGAGCATCGCCCGCATCCACGGGAGCGATCCGATAATTCCCCTTGCCTTCCGACGACCAGAGCCAGGCCTCGTCTGCGCCAGCGCGACGGGAGACGACGTCGACGTGATCAGCCACCATGAAGCAGGAATAAAAACCCACGCCGAACTGCCCGATCAGCTGAGCCCCTTCGCCAGCCCTGTCAGCTTCGATGCGCTCCATGAAGGCACGGGTCCCGGACCGAGCGATGGTGCCGAGTGCTTCGATCAGCTCGTCGCGGCTCATGCCGATGCCGTTGTCTTCGACAGTGAACTTACGGCCTTCCTCATCGAGCGAGATCGTAATCCTGCTGTCGGTATCACCGGCAAGAAGTGCCGGATTTGCAATCGCCTCGTAACGCAGCTTCTCGCAGGCATCGGCGGCGTTTGAGATCAGTTCGCGCAGAAAGACGTCCTTATCCGAATAAACGGAATGAACCATCATGTGCAGAAGGCGAGCGACGTCGGCCTCAAAGATGTGGCTCTCAGCTGGCTTTTCTGCGGTAGTCGTCATGTTTCGGAGCTCTCCTGAAGAGTGTGAAATCGCACGAAAAATGGCAAACGACGGCCCGAAATTCAAGACGACCGTCCCGGCCCTCAACAATCGTGCCCTTCACGATCTTCTGCGGCGAGCGAATGCGCCCTCTCTTCGCTACGAGGCAGAGAGATCCCCAGCGACCTAGACGGTGATGATCGCGACAGACCGCTCCATCTATCGAAGCATACGCAGATCGGCCAATCTCTCCGGCAGTTCATCGACCAAACGGCGATAGCGGCTGCGGCGAGGTACGGCTGTTGCCCGACTAACGAGAAGGGCCACTACCGAGGCGGCTGCGGCCGCAATCAGAAGCGCCGGTACCGGACGGAGTCTAACCGTTGCTTCAGTTTGCTGTGGAATTTCGGCCGCCCGCCTTGTCACCTTCTTTGCAATTTCGACAACCTTAGCCTTCAAGCTGTCGATTTCCTTGCGAAGAGCGCCTATGTCCCCCTCCGAGTCGCTTTCAGGCTGCGGAGCGCTGACAACCTTCTTGTGCTTGTCGATGATCCGCGCTCCCATCGCAGCGGTCTCGCCGGTTTTCCCCTTGCGCACTGGCATGAATTTCTCTCCTTCGCATATCTATCTGCTTCTGCGTTGGGATGCGATCAGGGCAACTGCAGCGGTGGCTATCCCGCTCAGCGAAGCATGGCGAAGCATCCGGGCAACGATCGACGTCACCGCCATCGCGCCAAAGAGCTTCAGCCAAGGATATTGGCCTAGCTGCGCATGTGCACTGTCATCGATCCATTTGGCTTCTGCCCGGACGGCGTTTTGGGACGCTTGAGCCGCCGCAGTGGCGTGCCGCCGCAGGTCTGCTACCCGCTGTCGCAGAAGCGCGACTTCCACCCTCAGATGCTTCCGCGATTGAGCAGCCGCACGACGAGCGGTCTCGAAGTCGTTTGCGCCCGTTTCCTCGACTCCGAAGACAGCCTCCCCGACCAGACCGGAGCTTGCTGCTTCCTCCGCCGACGAACGCTGCGTCCACGATTCAGGTCCGTGTCCCATTTCGTCCTCCCCTTGTATTCCTGCAAGTGTCGCGGTTCTGGCGCGACACACTTCAATTCAAACCGCGATGCCGAAACCACTCACACGGACGAAATCACCCGGCATCGCGTTGGTTGAAACCCCTTTGAAAGATAGTTGTTCCCTGTCTCGGGAAGAGCGAAATGCGATGCAGGTTACGCCAAAACTCTCGTTGTCAGCCCGCTCTGATGCTGAATTCCGACGGCGCCTCGTCAATCGCGATCGGCTGCACCTCGACGTTGGACACTGCGGCGCCGCGGGGGCCTTTCCGAAACTCGCCCAGCATGGCGGAAACCGCAGGGGTCTCGCCCGCAATCAAGGCTCTGACGGAGCCATCAGCCTCGTTGCGAACCCAACCTGTCAATCCGAGACGCCGAGCCTGGTCGCGCGCCCAGAGGCGGAAGCCTACGCCTTGTACCCTTCCGGTTATTCGCACCAACGCTGCCTGGCGATCATCCGTCATAGCCCTCTCCCTCGGCTCGTGTCCGCGTGAGTGCGGAAAGGTCGCTTCCGCCGTCCAAGCTTACGCTATTTTGGGTGGCGGATCAGCCGCCGATGAGCGCTGGCCGCGACGCACGGGCTGCCCTTCGTTGTCAGCAGTGCTCGTTGCTCAGCTCGAAGGCGGCCGAGAGCCGCGTGCCGCTTGAATTGCAGCATGGCCGCAATAGGTGTTGCTTGAGGAGGGATGTTCATGAACATCGTGACATCGGCGCTGCCATCTCGGATGAAGGCTGCGGTGGTTACGGGCGCTGGCCAGATGAGAGTCGACACCCTGCCGCTTCCCGAACCGGCCGCCGGCCAGGTGCGCGTCGCACTCGAAGGCTGCGGTGTCTGCGCTTCGAGCCTCACACCGTGGGCCGGGGCCGAATGGATGAAGTTTCCGACAGAACCTGGCGGCCTGGGACACGAAGGCTGGGGCGTCATCGACGCCGTCGGGGCAGAGGTCGAAGATCTTTTCGTCGGGGATCGCGTTGCAGCGCTGAGCGATCACGCCTATGCGACCCACGACATTGCCGATAAGAATGCCGTCATCCGACTGCCAGACCAACTGGCCGGCCAACCCTTTCCGGGAAAGCCGCTTGGCCGCTCGATGAACATCTTCAAACGCAGCCTGATCCGAACCGGCCACACCGTCGCGGTCGTCGGCATCGGCTTCCTCGGCGCACTGCTGATGCAGCTTGCGGTCTCGGCCGGGGCACGGGTGATCGCCATTTCCCCTCACCAGTTCTCGCTGGCACTGGCAAGGCGCGCGGGTGCATCCGAAACCATCCCCATGCATGACCACTCCCGGATCATCGACGAGGTCAAAGCGCTCACCGATGGCCGCTTCTGCGACTGCGTTATCGAGGCCGACGGCGGGCAGTGGCCGCTCGATCTCGCCGGCGAACTTACGAAAGAACGCGGACAGCTCATTGTTGCCGGCTATCATCAGGGCGATGCACGGCAGGGTAACATGCGGCTTTGGAACCAGCGGGGATTCGATGTCATCAATGCCCATGAACGCGACCCTGCCGTTGGTGTGCAGGACGTTCGCGATGCCGTCGAAGCCGTTCAGGAAGGGCAGCTCGATCCCTCAGGTCTTTATACGCACCACTTTCCACTGGAGCGGCTCGACGAGGCGCTCGACATGACGCGTGACCGGCCTCACGGATTTCTCAAGGCATTGATGATCTACCTCTGAGTGAGGGTTTCAAGCGCGAGAGGCCTAGTAGCCGTATTCCGGCCGCTGCAGATCAGGATCAAGCCGTCAGCTCTTCCACGCGCTTCAGGTTGAGAACCGCCTTGATGGGCAGGTGGTCGGAGGCAACGCGGGCGAGCGGAGTATCGTGTGCCTCGACCGCGGTGAGCACGCCTTTGCGATTTGACATGATGCGATCGAGTGCCAATACAGGCAGGCGTGCCGGAAAACTCGGAACGGCAGCGGGTTGCGAGTGGAAAGCGGATTGAAGCGTGTTCAGCGACGAGCGGTCGCCCAGCCGCCATTCGTTGAGGTCACCGAGCAGAACCGTCGTCACCTCCGTACGATCCGCCATCAGCTCGACCAGCATTTGCGCCTGTCGTGCACGCGAATGGTGCAAAAGCCCGAAGTGCGCGGCAATGATGCGAAGCTCTCCGCCGTTCTCCAAAACCAGTTCCGCGACCAACGCACCACGAGGCTCAAGACCGGGCAGTTTGATCTGGTGCACGTCGCGCACCAAACCTTTCTTGAAAAGCACGACATTTCCGTGCCAGCCGTGCGCCTTTGACATGCCAGAAATCGGAACCGGAATAAGCCCTGTCTCGCGCTCAAGCCGCGCCAGGTCAAGGATACCGGTGCGTTCGCCGAAACGTGTATCGGCCTCCTGGAGAGCGATCACATCCGCGCCGATCTCGTGGATTACGCGGCTTGTCCTCTCAGGATCGCGGCGCCTGTCGGCGCCTACGCATTTATGAACGTTGTACGAGGCGATCAGTGTGCCCTCGGATCGAGGCTTTGCCTCTGCAAGCACGGCATCAAGCCGCTTTTTCCGATTGCGGATCGACGTCAGAATGCTGGCGGGGAGATTGTCTTTTCGGGCATGCATCGGAGATTGCGTGTGCTCCGTTGATCCAAAATGGCTAAGCCGGGGAGTATAGGCCGAACAGAGAAACTTGCCACGGTTTAGGCTGACAAAAAATCAGAGGTAAGGCGATCCCAGCCACAGAATCTTTTCAACAAGGCGCACCGGGAAAGGCCGCGCCCGCAGGCCTTTCAAGGTGACCGGCACCGCCGATTTGAGCATCTCGTCTATATGCTCGTCGATTTCCGTCGCAAAGCCTTCGTTCAGCACTTCGAGATCCACTTCGAAATTCAGCCGAAGCGAGCGAGGGTCGAGATTGGACGAACCGACATAGGCCCAGACGCCGTCAACCGTCAAAAGCTTCGAATGGTTGAAGCTGCCGGTAGCGCGCCAAATGCGGCAGTAATTCTTGAGGATCTGGTCGAATTGCGCCGTCATCGCCCGATCGACCAGCAGGAGATTGTTGACCGCCGGCACGACGATATCGACCTCGACGCCGCGTCTGGCGGCCGTCGTCAGCGCGCTGATCAGTTCGCGGTCCGGCAGGAAATAGGGCGACATGACGCGGATCGATTTCCGCGCAACGGAAAACGCACCCATGAGCATCTTATGGTTGGTCTCCAGGCTGCGGTCCGGTCCGGACGCCACGACGCGCATGAAGACGGGATCACCCGGCCGGCGTTCCGGCGTCTCGACTCGCCACGCCTCCTCGTTCAGAACCTCGCCCGTGGTAAACCGCCAGTCTTCAGCCGCGACGTCGAAGAGATCGGCAACCGCAGAACCCGTAACCGCGAAATGCGTGTCGTGCGCAAAATCGTCACCGACAAACGCCTGAGAGAATCCTTCGCGGATATTCATGCCGCCCGTAAGCGCCAGGCGTCCATCGACGATCAGAATTTTGCGGTGGGTCCGGAGATTCGCATAGGGCAGCCGCAAGCCCATGATGACATTGCCATTGAAGACGGAAACTCTCACGCCGCCGTCGCCGAGATAGCCGAGAATGCTCGGCACGGAATATCGCGCACCGACCGCATCAATCAGCACGCGCACCTCCACTCCCCGTTTCACCGCCGTAATCAGCGCGTCGGCGATTTCGATGCCGACTTTGTCACGGTCGAAGATATAGGTCTCGAGCAGAATGCTGCGCTCGGCTGTGTCGATCGCGGCCTTCATTGCCGCGTAGGCATCGTCCCCGGTTTCCAGGACGTCGATCGTATTGCCAGTCGTCAGCGGATTGTTGGTGATGCGATCGCCGAGCGTTTGCAAGGCCGCAAAGCGCCGCCCGTAGCCGCTGATGACGGTCTCCGGCTCGGCATCGAAACTCTCAAGCTCATCGAGAGTCTCTGAAGGTAGGAGAGCATCGCGGCGCAGGCTGAGCGATTTCCGGCGAATGCGGTTGATACCGGCGATGGCGTAAAGCACCGCTCCAACAATGGGAGACAGGATGATGACGCCGACCCAGCCGATGGCCGCGCGCACCTCCTCCTTCGTCATGGCGGCATGGATCGCCGCGGCGGCGCCCATAGCAAGCGATATGACGAATAGAATATGCGGCCAGTAGGTCGATATGAGATAAAACATTGGAAGAAGATATAACGGCAAAGCGGTGGCGTTCAAATCGCCACGGCTCGACTGAAACGCGAAATTTTTTGCATCGTTATTTCCAGCAGATCAGGATCCAGGTGCCGGCTTGTTCCTGTGCCGGAACAAACCTCTTCCGGATTGGTTCAGGCCAAAGACAAAAGGAGGAAGCCTGATGAATGTCGCGCCGAAGCTCGGGCCGGCTTTCGCACTGGAGAACGCAGACGCCAAAGACCTCGACGAGCTGAAGGCCCAGGCCAAGCACTGTACTCGCTGCGACCTCTACAAGTACGCGACCCAACTCGTCTTCGGCGAAGGTCCGGCCACAGCAGAGATCGTGCTGGTGGGGGAGCAGCCCGGTGACAAGGAAGACCTCGCCGGCAAGCCTTTCGTCGGGCCAGCCGGACTTCTGCTCGACAGGTGCCTCGACGAGGCGGGGGTCGATCGGTCCCGCTGTTACGTCACCAATGCCGTCAAGCACTTCAAGTTCGAGCAGCGCGGCAAGCGGCGCCTGCATTCCAAGCCCAATGCCGGGGAGATCCAGCGATGCGCCTGGTGGCTCGGCGCAGAACTCGAGATCCTGCAGCCAAAACTTGTCGTCGCGTTGGGCGCCACGGCGCTTTATTCGCTCCTCGGTCCCAAAGTGAAGCTCACCCCCGAGCGGGGGCATGTTCTTCGGCTGGCGAACCATCCACCGGTTCTTGTGACCATCCACCCGTCCTATCTCTTGCGTATCCGCGATGAGGACGATGCCCTCGCCAACCGGAAGAAATTCGTGCTCGATTTAGAGCAGGCTGCCGCATTTCAGAGCACCTGACTGCCTATTTATGCTGCAGCGCAAAAATATACCATGCAGCGTGTCAAATTCCTCTTGAATATCACCCTTTCCTCTGGAACCATCGCAACCAGTCTAGCGTTTGATGGCAGGATGGGACTGGAGATCAGCGATGACCGAAACTCGAGAAGAGTGGATTAAAAAGCGCGCATATTCCCTCTGGGAAGAAGAGGGACATCCTACCGGGCGCGATTCAATACATTGGGAAAAAGCGAGGAAAGAGCGTGAAACGCTCGAACGCTCTGCCGCGTCCAAGGATGGGTCAGAAGTCAAGAGCAAGGCAAAGCGCAATCCGACAGCTGGCGCAAAGAACAGCGCGACAGCAGCCGCAAAGGCCAAGAGCGTTGCCACCAAGAGCGGCGAAAAGCCGGCTCCAAAACGGGCCGTCAGCCCTAAATCGGCCTGAACACATTCGATGCTGAATTCTACCCGCGCGGACGCTGCGAAGGCGGCGTCCGAGAGAGTGTCATACATTTGAATTACTTGTACTTTATGGTCGTACAACAGATGACTCAGGGGGATTGGTCAGCTGAATGAAGACGACTGCGTGGGACCTCCCGAAAAATATCGGTACATGGCGGCAAATCGTGGAACCAATTTTTGCCTCGGCGGTTGATGGCAAAAATGGGAGGCATGCCGTGAACAGAGGCTATTTCAACGCCATTCTCCTGTCCCTGATCGTAGCGGGTTGCTACATGTTTATAGCGCCGGTTTAAGAGATGCTGATCCTGTCCTTCGCTGCCTTTCTTTATCTGGCTCTCGCGCTGGGTCTCGTGCTGGCAATCGACAATCTGGTCGGCTTCGTATTTCCTGAAAACTCTGCCAAGCCAGGCCGGCTCGTTGATCTCAGCAAGTCATTCGCTATCCTGCATCGGCGCTCTGGCCGCTAGCCTCTAAGGCAACCCTCCAACGTCTCAAACTCCCTTTTCGGCATACCCGGCATTTGCGGCTGCTTCTGTTCGCCGGAACTTTTCCCGGTTTTGCAGGGTTGATCCTCTTGGCAGCCAAGAGGAGTGAGATCATGCCAAGAGGTGACAAATCAGCCTATTCGGACAAGCAGAAGCGTAAGGCCGAACACATAGAGGAAGGTTACGAGTCGCGCGGAGTTTCCGAAAAGGAAGCGGAGCGTCGAGCCTGGGCCACGGTGAACAAGGAAAGTGGCGGCGGGAACAAGTCCGGTTCGGGCCGCGGCAAGAAGGATACACACGAATCCTCTGAAAAAGGCGGCCGCAAGGGCGGCGCTGCATCCGCGTCCCGCTCGGCAACGGAACGGTCCGCATCCGCGAAAAAGGCTGCGGCAACGCGCAAGCGCCACGAGCAGCATACCCATCACTGAAACGGCATGCCGTTCTTCGATCAAGGAGTTTTTTCCATGACCAAGGCGACGAAAAAGAAATGGTCGCAAGATGTGACCGAACACAGCAACGCCATGGACCTCAAGGAAGGCGTCTTCAAGTCTAGCGATCCCAAGAAGATCGCTCACTCCGTCAAGCAATCGGCGGAAGAGAGCCACCGCCGCAAGTCGAGCCCCTTTCGCTCCGCCATGTCGATGCTGAGTTTCTACATCAATCGCGCCGGCGACCAGTTGACGAAGAAACAAAAGGGCACACTTGAAAAGGCAAAGGACGAATTGCGGAAGGATTTCGGCCGCGAGCCCAGACACTGAGGGGATGGATGGCATTCGAGCTTTATTATTGGAACGGCATCCAGGGCCGCGGCGAATTCGTCCGCCTGGCACTGGAGGAGGTCGGCGCAGCCTATATCGACGTCACGCGCGAATCCGGCCCCGGCCGCGGAACCGGCGCGATGATGCGGCTGATGCGCAGCAGCAGCGAGTCCCACATTCCATTTGCTCCGCCGTTCCTGAAGGACGGCGAGCTGATCATCTCGCATGTCGCCAATATCCTCTTCTATCTCGGCCCGAAGCTGAACCTCGCGCCGAAGGACGAGGGGCTCCGCTACGTGCTGAATGGTTTGCAGCTGACGATCACGGACTTCGTCGCCGAAGTGCATGATACGCACCACCCGATCGCCACCTCGCTCTACTACGAGGATCAGAAAGAGGAGGCAAAAGCCCGTTCTGCCGAGTTCATCAAGGAGCGCATCCCGAAATTCCTCGGCTACTTTGAACGCGTGCTGCAACAGAATCCGAAGGGCGCGAAACACGTCCTCGGTGACGCCCTCACCTATGCCGATCTCTCCCTCTTTCAGATCATCGAAGGCCTGAACTACGCCTTCCCGAAGGCGATGGACGGCTATCAGGAGAAATATCCGGTGCTGTCTGCCTTGCATGATGCCGTGGCCGCGCGCCCGAACATCGCCGCCTATCTGAAATCCGAGCGCCGCATTCCCTTTAACGAAGACGGTATTTTCCGGTACTATCCCGAACTCGACAAGGCGGCTTGAGGAGACTAGTCATGGCGCGGCAAGCATTCTGGAAAGGCTATCTCAAGCTCTCGCTCGTCACCGCGTCGGTCTCGCTGACGCCGGCTACCACGGAGAGCAACAAGGTTCGCTTCCATGTTCTGAACCGCCAGACCAGGAACCGGGTCGAGAGCCGGTATGTGGACAGCGTCACCCATCGCGCAGTCTCCGACAAGGAGCAGGCCAAGGGCTATCCGAAGGGAGAGGATGATTATGTCATCCTCGAAGACAAGGAACTCGACGAGGTCGGGCTTGAAAGCACCCGCACGATCGATATCGACACCTTTGTGCCAAGCGGCTCGATCGACTGGATCTGGTACGACAAGCCGCATTTCCTGGCGCCGGAAGACAAGGTCGGCACGGAAGCCTTCTGTGTCATTCGCGAGGCGATGAAGGCCAACAATGTCGTCGGCATCGCGAGGCTGGTTCTCTACCGTCGCGAGCGAGCCGTGCTGCTTGAGCCTCAGGGCAAGGGTATCATTCTGTGGACGCTGCACTACGGCAATGAAGTCCGGGAGCCGGCTTGGAATGTCGACCTCGACACCAAGGTCGACAGCAAAGTGCTCGCCATGATGAAAAAGCTTGTGAAGGAAGAAACCAAGGAATGGAGCCCTTCCTTGGTCCAGGATCCGATCCAGAAGCAGCTCCAGATGATGATCCGCAACAAGCTGAAGGATATGAAGAAGGTTGCACCGGCGAAGAAGCAGCCCGCCATCAAGTCCACCGGCAATGTCATCAACATCATGGATGCCTTGCAGAAGAGTTTGGCCGCGGAAAACGAAAAACCAAGGTCGCCTAAATCGCACTGAGCGCGGCGGCCGTTTCCAACCCCAAACCGTCGTAAACGGAACGGCGCGCCCTTCATTCTGCACTAATCTGTTCGAGGCAGCTCGCATCGGGAGGATGCCGTGCGCGGCTGGCAACATTTTCAATGGAGGAGATGAAAATGAGCAAGAACCGAGGCGTCGTTTATTTGGGGCCTGGCAAGGTCGATGTCCGCGACATCGACGATCCGAAAATGGAGGCACCGGATGGCCGCCGCATCGAACACGGCGTCATCCTGAAGGTAGTTTCAACGAACATCTGCGGCTCCGACCAGCATATGGTCCGCGGACGCACGACTGCCATGCCGGGCCTTGTTCTCGGCCACGAAATCACCGGCGAAATCATCGAGAAGGGCGTCGACGTCGAGATGCTTGATGTCGGCGATATTGTTTCCGTGCCGTTCAACGTCGCCTGCGGCCGCTGCCGCTGCTGCAAATCGCAGGACACCGGGGTCTGCCTGACGGTCAACCCGTCGCGCGCCGGCGGCGCCTACGGTTATGTGGACATGGGCGGCTGGGTCGGCGGACAGGCGCGCTACGTCATGATCCCTTACGCCGATTTCAATCTGCTGAAACTTCCCGATCGTGACCAGGCGATGGCGAAGATCCGCGATCTCACGATGCTCTCCGATATCCTCCCGACGGGCTTCCATGGCGCGGTGCGCGCCGGCGTCGGCGTCGGCTCGACGGTCTATGTCGCAGGCGCCGGTCCGGTCGGCTTGGCCGCTGCCGCTTCAGCCCGCATCCTCGGTGCTGCTGTCGTGATGATCGGCGATTTCAACAAGGATCGCCTGGCGCATGCCGCCAAGGTGGGCTTCGAGCCCATCGACCTTTCGAAGAGCGACCGCCTCGGCGACATGATCGCCCAGGTCGTCGGCACCAATGAGGTCGACAGCGCGATTGATGCCGTCGGCTTCGAGGCCCGCGGTCATTCCGGCGGCGAGCAGCCGGCGATCGTTCTCAACCAGATGATGGAGATAACCCGCGCCGCCGGCTCGATCGGCATTCCGGGCCTTTACGTCACCGAAGACCCCGGCGCTGTCGACAATGCCGCCAAGCACGGCAACCTGTCGCTCCGTTTCGGCCTCGGCTGGGCAAAGGCGCAGTCCTTCCACACCGGCCAGACGCCTGTCCTGAAGTACAATCGCCAGCTCATGCAGGCAATCCTCCACGACCGCCTGCCGATCGCCGACATCGTCAACGCCAAGGTGATCTCGCTCGAGGATGCCCCGCAGGGTTACGAGAGCTTCGACCACGGAGCCGCCATGAAGTTCGTGCTCGACCCGCATGGCGATGTGGCGAAGGCTGCTTGATGATCGGAGGGGGCGGATCTGATCCGCCCCTCTCTCAGAAAATCACTCAATCGCCAGTTGACCCCCTGCACGTTTGCCGGTAGCTCTAGGGCATGACAATCGCGATGTTTCTCGCAGTGGTGATAGGGCGCATGGGCACGATGGCATAGCTATCTGGCGAAAGCACCCATGCGCGGTAAGCAGGCTCCTGACGGGGCCTTTTTTATTGCCCGGATTTCAGGCCGGCCCCGTTGGAACTTTCACCCTCCTGGCAAACGAGAAACGAAACGATGACCGGCGAAACCGAATCCGAACCGTCGGCTGCACGCGCAAACGAGGCAGCCACACCACCCCGACTGGGCACCCTTATACTGCTCACGGCGCTATCCGTTCTACCCGTGAATATGATTCTGCCGTCCCTGCCCGAGATTGCCTCGGCCTTTGAGGCCGACGCTGCTTTGGTCAACCTGACGGTGGCGGCCTATGCGGCCCTCACCGCGCTGGCGGAAATCGTCGGCGGTACCCTTTCCGACCGGTATGGCCGTAGGCCGGTCGTCTTGGCGGCGTTATCCGCCTTCGTCCTGGCATCGCTCGGCTGCGCCATGGCGAACGACATATACGTCTTTCTGCTTTTTCGGACGCTGCAAGCCTCGATCGCGACATGTTTCTCGATCGCACTGGTCATCATCAAGGAAACGTCCGGCGGGCACAAAGCCGCTAGCAAATTCGGATATCTCGCCATGGGCTGGGCTATTGCGCCGATGATCGGGCCCACGATTGGCGGATCGGTGGAGGAGTTATTCGGATGGCGGGCGAACTTCGTTCTCCTTGCGGTTTTCGGCATCGCGGCACTGGCATTGGCCATCAGCGAGATAAAGGAGAGCACCACCGATCCATCGAGGCGAAGGCCCGCGTATTTCTCCTCGTACCGGCAGCTCCTGAGTTCGCAGCGTTTCTGGCTCTATGCCCTGTGCATGGCGTGCTCGATGGGGACGCTTTATGTCTTTCTGGGCGGCGCGCCACTGGTCGCGGGAGAGGCGCTCGGCGGATCGAGTGCCAGGCTTGGCCTCTGCATGGGCATGGTGCCCGCCGGCTTCATACTGGGCAGCTATCTGGCCGGACGATATGCCTCCCGAATGCGAATCGGTAGCGTTCTCGTCGCCGGGCGCTTCCTGACCTGCGTGGGCCTGTTGGCCGGCGGGGCTCTGTCGGCCGTCGGCGTTACGCCGGTTGTTGCCTTCTTTGGAGCCTGCATATTCATCGGTATAGGCAACGGGCTCATAATGCCCGCCGCCAATGCCGGTGTGCTCTCGGTGCGTCCCGATCTGGCAGGCACCGCGGCAGGGTTGGTAGCGGCGATGAGCGTCGGAGGTGGTGCAGTCATCGCCGCGATTGCCGGTCCGGTTCTTGACGGTTCGGCGAGCTTCAATGTCTTGCTCGGCGTATTGCTGGTCCCCGCGTCACTCGCGCTCGCAGCAGCAATTTGTGCGGCAACGCTCGACAGGCGCGTACCAGCCGCCATCTGACGCTGGCTCAGCGGTGCTGCCTCTCATGACCGTTTCCTCTTCTCCAGCGGCTTTGCCGCATCGAAGAAACCGGCCCACGGATCCTTCGGCACGGCGTCGACACGCGCGGGCGTGTTGGCCACGGTGAAATAGGCCGGGCCTATTTCACCGGTGAGCTCGCTCCAATCCAGCGGCATGGAGACCGGCGCTCCGGGGCGGGCGCGCGTCGAATAGGCGGCAACCGCCGTGCTGCCGCGGCCATTGCGCAGGTAGTCGATGAAGATCTTGCCGTTGCGCTCGGCTTTCGTCGCCTTGGCGATGTAGCGGTCGGGATCTTCCGCCGCCATCGAGTCCGCCAGCCGTTTGGCAAGCGCCTTTACCTCCGCCCAGCCGGCCTTCGGCTTTAGCGGCGTCACCACATGCAGCCCCTTGCCGCCTGTGGTCTTGACGAAGGCGGCAAGCCCTTCGGCTTCGAGACGCGCCTTGATCTCCTGAGCCGCTGCGATGACATTCTCCCAGGGGACCTCCTCGCCTGGATCGAGGTCCATCGTCATCGTGTCCGGCTTCTCCCAGTTGTCGGTCGTCGCACCCCAGGGATGGATCTCCAGGACGGCCGATTGCACCAGCGCCGCCATTCCATCGAAATCGGTGATGCGCAGAAGCTTCTCGCCGCTTCTATCCTTCGGGTCTGTGATCTGTTCGATATTCTGGTTCATGCCCTTCCAGGCATGCTTCTGGAAGAAACGCTGGTGCCCCTCGATGCCGTCCGGCAGGCGCACGAGCGCCAGGGGACGATTGACGACGAACGGCGCGATCGAACGCCAGACCTGCGCGTAATAATCGACGAGCCCCTCTTTGGTGACACCGACGTCCGGCCAGTAGATGCGGTCCGGATGCGTGAGAGTAACGGACGATTTCGGCAGGTCTTTTGCGGCGGTTTTTTCCCCGGTGGTCTTTTCCATCTCGCGCCCTACCTCTTTCGCATGCTTGTCCTCGCGCAACCCGCGGAAAGCGGCGTGGCGCAGGTTACCATCGGCGGACCATGCACGGAACTCCACTTCGGCGACAAGCTCCGGCTTCACATAGACGAGACCGCGCCGCTCCTCTGTTGTCAGCGTATCGTCGAAGGAATTCTCCTCCTGCTCGATCTTCGAGAGCCGCTCATAAAGCTCGTGCGCCATCGCCGCCGTATAACCGGTGCCAACCCGCCCGATGTGCTTCAGTTTGCCATTGTCGTAATAACCCATCGCCAGCGAGCCGATGGCATTCTTCATCGAGGTCGAGGGCACATGGCCGCCGATGACGAATTCCTGCCGTTGCGAGCACTTTGACTTGATCCATTCGCCGCCGCGGCCGGAAGTATAGGTGCTGTCGCGCTGCTTTGAGACGACGCCCTCAAGGCTCAGCCTGCAGGCGTGCTCCAGAACCAGACCGCCTCTCTCATTGAAATGCTGGCTGTAACGCAGTTTGTCGCTTCCGCCAGGCAGCATCTTTTCGAGCAGACGCTTGCGCTCGACAACAGCCACGCCACGCAGATCGTAGCCGTCGAGATACAGCAGATCGAAGGCATAGAAGACGAAGCGGTCGTAACGCCCTTCGCTCAGATCGCTCTGAAGTGCGGAAAAATCCGAGGCGCCGTTATCGCGCTCGACCAGGAGCTCGCCATCGACGATCGCTGATTGGATGGGCAATCCCTTGAACGCCTCGACGATGTCCGTGCCGAACTTCTTCGTCCAATCGAGCCCGGTGCGAGTGAGCATCTTCACGTCGCCGTCTTCGACCCGGATCTGCAGCCGGTAGCCATCGAACTTGATTTCGTGGATCCAGTCGTCGCCGGCGGGCGGCTTTGGCTTCAGCTTGGCAAGCGTCGGTTCCACAAAATCCGGCATGGCCGCCTTCTTGGCACTTTTTGGCCAATCGTGTGCCTGGGGCTCGGCCTTTTTCGGAGCGGCTTTCACCGGCACGGCCCTTCCGCCCTTTGGCTTGGAATTCCAGGTATCCGACGGATTCTTTGCGACCTCTTCAAGCCGCCGCCCGGTCTTTGCCGATTCCGGCCGCTGCTTCAGAATGTCCTTGCGGTCATGGCGTGCCTCGGCGTCCTCCGCCTTGATCAGCAGCCAGTTTTCGCGCTTTTCACCGGGCCGCCCGTGCATCCGCACCAGATGCCAGCGGCCCTTCAGCTTTTCACCATCGAGTTCGAATTCGAGATGGCCCTTTTGATAGCCCTTCTTCGGGTCGCCGACCGGGGTCCAGGTGCCGCGGTCCCAGACGATGACCGTCCCGCCGCCATACTGGCCTCTGGGAATGGTTCCTTCGAAATCTCCGTAGGAAAGCGGATGATCCTCGACATGAACCGCAAGCCGTTTCTCTTCCGGGTTGAGGCTCGGTCCTTTGGTCACCGCCCAGCTCTTCAGGACGCCATCCATCTCCAGGCGGAAATCGTAGTGCAGCCGTGTGGCGTCGTGCTTCTGTATGACGAAGCTGTTTCCCTTGCTCCGGCCTTTGGCACCTCTGGGCTCTGGCGTGAGCTTGAAGTTGCGCTTCGCTTGGTAAGCTTCTAGCGCCATGCTCAGCTCGCCTTCTTGCGGCGGCTAGCGGAAGGAGCAGGCGGCGCCTTCTTCCTTGCCGGCTCTTTCGTTCCGCTCATCTTGGCGCTCTGGCGCAGTGCCTCCATGAGATCGACGACCTTACCTTCCGGCTTGGGTTTCTTCTTCGGCAGCTCCCTGCCCTCGATCTTGGCCTTCACCAATTCGGTCAGCGCCGCCTCGTAGCGGTCCTCGTATTCGCTCGGATTGAACTTGCCCTTCTTCGTGTCGATGATGTGACCGGCAAGCTCGAGCATTTCCTTGTCGAACTTGATGTCGGGAATGTCCTTGAAGACGGACGAGCCGGCGCGAACCTCATAGTCGAAGTGCAGCATCGTCGCGACGATGCAATCTTCCCGGGCGCGGAGCAGCAATTTACGGTTACGCCGAAAGAGCACGGCTTCGGCAAGCGCCGCGACGTTGTTCTCCTGCATGCTTCTGGCTATCAGCCGAAGCGCCTCTTCGTCATGCTCGTCGACCGGAGCGAGATAGTAAGGCTTGTCAAAAAAGAGCTTGTCGATTTCGTCGAGGGGGATGAAGCCCTCGACATCCATCACCTTGTCGCTTTCCGGCATGATGCCGGCAATCTCGTCGCCCTCGATGACGATATACTCGCCGTTTTCCGTGCGGTATCCCTTCACCTGATCGTCGCGCTCCACGGGCTTGCCCGTTTCGCTGTCGACGAACTGGCGCTCGACACGATGGCCGGTCTTGCGGTTGACGATGTTGAATGAGAGCCGGTCTGAAGCAGAGACCGCAGAATAGATGCCGACCGCGCAGCTAAGATCGGCGATCTTCAGGTGACCTTTCCAGCTTGCTCGCGCCGCCATGCTCGTCTCCTCAGGTCAAAGCCGACTGCCGCTCTTGTCTGTCGCAAGGGGCACGAACTTCCAGCCGCCACCCGGCGCCGGGAAAGCCAAGGTCGCGTCGCCACCGCCAATCTTCTGGCGGGATGCGGCACGCTTGGCGTGATCGATCGCCTCTTCCACCGTAGCATATGTTTCCGAAAGCGTGTCGCCAAGCTTGTAAGCCCAGCCTTCGTCATGCGGCACGATCTGATAGGTGATGTCGACCATAATCCACTCCTCTCTCAGTCGTCGTCGCGCGAAGCGCGCTTGCGGCGCTCGTCGAGTGCGATGATCTTTTCGACGGAGGCGAGATCGTCGCTGGTAACGGGTCTCACGGGATCGGAAGCGATCGCTTCGAGAACCTCTTCGGAGAGCCCACCGTTGCGGATGACCCATTCCAGGGTTTCGCGCGTTTCGCGCTCCGCCTTCACCTGCGCATAAAGCGCCACGATCAGCCGATCGCGCGGATCGAGCTTTTTGGCCTTTTGACCAACTTTCCGGACATACGACATTGGAGAGCGCCCTTTGAAGATTCTCCCTGATCCAAGCCCTTTAACTGATAACGGCCCGAAAAGTTCCAATATTTCAGCGCCAAAGCGCGGTCAGTCCGCCGCTGGCCCCGGTCACGGGATCGGTTTCAGGCGCCGGCAGTTCGCGTATCCGCTTCAACTGCTCCGGCGTCGGCGCTTCGCGGCAGAGATCGTAGTCGGCTCCCGGAGGATAAGCGCCGACCACCAGAAAATCGCTGCTGGCCGATATCCGGCAATGTCCCATTCCTGCAGGCAGGATCGCAGCATCGCCAGCGTGGACCTCGACCTCGATACCCGATGGTCCGCCAAGCATCAACTTTGCGCTCCCGGTAGCAAAGCCCAGCGCCTCATGTGTTTTCGAATGGTAATGATGAAACGGATAGACGCCATTCCGCCACATATTGCCCCAGCCGTTTCGTCCGAACAGCGCTTCGAAAGCGGCTGCCCCGTCACCATTCCTCAGCACGCCTCGATAGAGCAGCAGCGAAAATGTGGGATTGTTCGGGACGAATCCGCTCGGCTCAAGCAGGATCGCTTCTGGCTCCATCTACTAGCCTCCTCTTCAGCTGGAACGATAACAGCTTCTGTCCCTGCCAAGTTCCGCCTGTTCCAAAAATGTCGGAACCAACAGCGCCACGAGCGGTTCTGCTTTCTGATCCCCAATTCAACAGACGAGGGAAAGGACATCCGCAATGCCTTCCATCGATTCCGCAAAGATCCTCATTCTGGCCACTGACGGCTACGAGCGTTCCGAGCTGCGCGTCCCGTATGAGGAACCGAAAAAGCGCGGTGCAGCGGTCAAGATCGCCTCCATCAAGGAGGGGAGCATCAGGAGTTGGGACAAGAAAGACTGGGGCGACAGCGTCGACGTCGACCTGCAGGCGAAGGACGTGAATATCGAAGATTTCGATGCCATCGTCTTGCCCGGCGGCCAGATCAATCCGGACAAGCTCAGGATCAATGACGATGCCATGCTCGTCGTCATTGAATTCGTAAGGTCCGGTAAGGTGGTCGCCGCCATATGCCACGCGCCGTGGCTGCTGATCGAAGCTGATGCGTTGCGCGGCCGGGAGGCAACCTCCTACTGGTCGATCAAGACCGATGTGAAGAATGCCGGCGCGACGTGGAAGGATGAAAAAGTCGTAACGAGCGATGGCATCATCACCTCGCGCTCGCCTGACGACTTGGAAGCATTCGTCAATAAAATCATCGAAGAGATCGAGGAAGGCCGCCACGAGAAGCGCGCCGCTTGATGGACCCTCCTGTCAGCTCAAGAGCCCGCGCACCCTCGCGGGCTTTTTTTATGAAGCCTTCCGCTCCGCCGCCTCCCAAAGTCCGGCCTCCCGCAGAAGAAAGTCACGCAACCGGTTTTCCTCGGCCCGCAATCCCCGCAGAGGTTCGCTCACCGGCGGCATCTCGCTTTCGGGCAAAGGACGGTTCTTGTCGGCGAGCGCAATGATCGACGGATGAATATAGCTCGAGCGCGAGATGGCTGGCGTGTTGTGCAACACTTCGGCCGAGGCCTCCGCCATTTCCTTCACGATCGGGCGCTCGCCCATCTCTATCGCCGCCCGTGCCGCGCCGAAGGCGGCTAGGGAACCTGCCCAGGTGCGGAAAGTCTTCGCAGTGATTTGTATGCCGGAGATTTCCGCCAAATAAGCGTTGAGGCGCCCGGATTCGACCGGCTTCAGCGCTCCCGTCTCATCCTTCCAGACGAAGAGCTGGCGGCCGGGCAGGTCGGCAATCTCTTCCAGTATTTTTTGCAGCCGCGGATGCTTGAGGCTGCGCTGCACTCGCTTTCCGCCCTTGGCGCGAAACTTGAGCTCGATCCGCCCGTCCGTCATCTTGATGTGCCGTTTCAGAAGCGTCGTTGCGCCATAGGTGCCGTTTTCCTTGACATAAGCCTGGTTGCCGACCCGAAGATGCGCTTCGTCGAGCAGCGTCGTCAGAGCCGCAAGAATGCCGCGGACATCGTCTGCGCCGGTATCAAGATCACGCAAGACCTGTCGCCGTATCTTGGGCAGCGCCTGGCCGAATTCGACGAGTTGATCGAATTTCGCAACGCTGCGGAAGGATTGCCAGTTCTTGTGATACCGATATTGCTTGCGACCGCGGGCGTCGAAGCCGGTCGCCTGCAGGTGTCCGTTTTCCTGAAGGCAGATCCAGACGTTCTCGTAGGCGGGAGGCAACCCGAGGGAGGCGATGCGGCGCCTCTGATCCTGTTCGCAGACCAGCGATCCATCCGGCAAGCGGTAGCAAAAGCCCTTGCCTTTTCTCTGTCTGCGAATACCCGGCTCGGTATCGCTTACATATATAAGGCCCAATTCGCTTATCGCTTCCGCATTCATCGCTTCGGTCGAACTCGTTACTTTTTCCTGCGGCCGAAGTTAAACCAGTGCCAGCGTTCGGCCTGGGTTGCATTCTTCGGCGGTTCCGTCGCCCCCTTAGGCGCAAAGGCGGCGATGCTTTCCCGGTAAACGATCAGCGGATTTTTCGGCTCGAGTACCTCGAACGGGTCATCGGCTCCGGTGTCCACCACACGCTGCCACTTCTTGATGCCGTTCACGCTCGGCAGCTTTACCTCGCAATCGCCGCCCGCATTGAAGATCATGAAAAGGCCGTCCATCTTTTCCGTGTCCGGCGCATCGACGCTGCGGGATATGTAGACTGTCAGCACGCGCAGTTCGGGGTCGTTCCAGGCGCCGTCGTCCATGAAATTGCCGTCCGGTTTGTACCAGGCAATTTCGATGCGCCCGTCTTCTGCGGTCTTTCCTGTCAGGAACCGCTCCTGCCGAAGCTCCGGATGCGCCTTGCGGAAGGCGACCATCCTTTGACAGAAGGTGAGGAAAGGATCGTCAAGACCGCCCCAGTCGATCCAGCCGATCTCATTATCCTGGCAATAGGCATTGTTGTTACCACCTTGGCTGTTGCCGATCTCATCGCCCGCAAGGATCATCGGCAAGCCCTGGCTGAGCATCAGCGTTGCCATCATATTGCGGCGCCGTCTCAGCCGCGCATCGTTGATGCCGGCTTCATCGGTCGCACCCTCGACTCCCATATTGTCCGAGTGATTGTCGGAATGGCCGTCAGCATTGTCCTCGCCGTTGGCCTCGTTATGCTTATCGTTGTAGGAGACCGTATCGAGCAGCGTAAAGCCGTCATGAGCCGATAGCAGGTTGACCGAGGACGTTACGCCGCGGTCCGAATGGTTGAACTGCATCGCAGAACCGGCGACGCGCTCCGCCAACTCCGAAGCCATTCCGCCGTCACCCTTCCAGAAGCGGCGGACATCATCGCGGAATTTGTCGTTCCATTCGCGGAAGGGATGCGGAAATCCGCCCACCTGATAGCCGCCTTCGCCGACATCCCAGGGTTCGGCGATCAGCTTGACGCCTGCAAGGATCGGGTCCTGCCGGATGGCGCTGAAGAAAATGCCCTGCCGGTCGAACTCCAGTTCCTGACGGCCGAGCGTGCTGGCGAGATCAAAGCGGAAGCCGTCGATATGCATGACGCCAACCCAATAGCGCAGACTGTCCAGCACCATGCGCATGACCATGGGATTGGCGACGTTCAGCGTATTGCCGGTGCCCGTCGTGTCGAAGGTGTGACGGGGATCGTCCGGCGAGAGAATGTAATAGCTGGCATTGTCAAGACCGCGGAACGAGAGCGTGGGGCCCTTTTCGCTGCCTTCGGCCGTGTGGTTGTACACCACATCCATGATGACCTCGATGCCGACCGCATGGAACTTGCGCACCATGGTCTTGATCTCGGTAATCTTGTCGGTCGACATGTAGCGCGACTGCGGCGCGAAAAAGCCAAGCGTCTGATAGCCCCAGTAGTTTGTCAGGCCCTTTTCTTCCAAATAGCGGTCATTCGGGAAAAACTGGATGGGAAGCAGTTCCACCGCCGATACGCCGAGTTTCGTCAGATGATCGATGATCGGATCGCTGCACATGCCGAGGAACGTCCCGCGCAGCCGGTCCGGTACCTTGGGGTGCGTCATGGTCATGCCACGCACATGCGCTTCATAGATGATCGTTTCCGTCCAGGGCCGGCGGATCGCCTGGTCGCCATCCCAATCGAAATCCGGATCCTGCACGACGCCCTTGATGGTGAAGGGCGCGCTATCGCGCTCGTCAAAGGAAAGATCGTCTTCGCCAATTACATAGCCGAAGAGCGCATCGTCCCATTTGAGATCGCCAACAACCTGCTTGGCATAGGGGTCGAGCAAAAGCTTGTTCGGGTTGAAGCGGTGGCCGTTCTGAGGATCATAGGGACCGCTGGCACGATAGCCGTAGACGGTGCCGGGCTTTATGCCGGCTATATAACCCGACCAGATGTCGCCCTCCCGCTTCGGCAGTGGCAGGCGATCCCGTTCCTTCTTGCCGTCCTCGGAAAAGAGGCAGAGGTCCATCTGCTCGGCATGGGCGGAGTAGACGGCGAAATGCGTGCCCGACCCGGTATATTCGGCGCCCAGTTCAGGCTTCAGGAAATCGAGTTCAGAGAAGGAATAGCTCATGTCGATTCCGTCCATCCCTTTTCCCGGTCAATTGATGAGGTCGGGCATAGCGCGAACGCGCATACCAGGCAGGGCGAGTGCGATGAGCTTGGGCTCTAACATAAAGCATCCGTTTCAGACGTTCGAAGGACAACCGGCTTTTGCCCCAAGCCTGAAACGTCAAAGGAACCCGAAGGTTCCTTTGTGCAGTGCAAAATTCCTGTAGTCGGCCGCCCGATCAGGGCATCAGCTGGCCGCCATTCACCTCGATGATCTGGCCCGTGACGTAGCCCGATAGCGTGGGCGACGCGAGGAACAGATAGGCGCCGACGCAATCTTCGGGGGTGCCGACAAAGCCCATCGGGATGGTCTTACGCTGCATCTCCATCTGTTCGTCATTGGTATAGCGCTCGTGGAATGGCGTTGCGATGACGCCGGGAGCCACGGCATTGACGCGGATGCGGTCCGCCACGAACTCCTTCGCATGGCCGTGCGTAATCGTCGAGACGAACCCCTTAGAGGCCGCATAGAGGATCGCGCCGTTGCCGCCGCCGTTTCGAGCGGCGATCGATGTCGTATTGATAATGAAGCCGCCCTGCTTCTTCAGCCAGGGATGGGCGGCGCGCGTTGCGGCGAGAACCGAGCGGGCATTCAGGTTCATCACCCGGTCATAATGCTCGTCGGTATATTCCGAAGTGGGTTTGCGACCGAGCATCCCGCCAGCATTGTTGATGAGGCCGTCCAGATGGCCGAAGGTCTTTGCCGTTTCCTCGACGACACGCTCCGTCTCGCCTTCCCTGGAAACGTCGCCCTGGATCAGATGCACGGTGGCGCCGGTTGCCCTGATCTCAACGGCAAGCTTTTCGGCGGGCTCCCGGCTCGCATTGTAGTGGATACCGACTTTCATGCCCTGCGCTGCAAAGGCGCGCGCAAGGGCCGCGCCGATGCCGGTCGACGCGCCGGTGATCAGCACCGCCTTGCCGTTCAGATCAGGTATCTTGATGGACGCCAGTGATTGAGCAAGATCCGTCATGGCAGCTAGAGCCTCCCGAAAAAGCAAATGAAATGGATAGTGAAGTTGATAGGCGAGAGCCTAGCAGGCGCGATCGCAGGTCGGCAATCCACAAAACCGGAGGAACGGTATTGTTGTGTGCACTGTCAGACTTTTTCGAGAGCGATTGGGTGCGCCAATGCATATCGTCGATCTACATTTTCACGGGGCTAAATCGGAAGCAATACGCTATGGTGCGAATGGGCCATTGGCTACAAGACAGGAAACCGGCGTGAAGATGCTTATGCTCGCAATTGTCATCGGAATGATCGGCGGGGTTCTCAGTCTCGCGTTTTTCGCCACGCCCGGATCCAAGCAAATCGCCAAGGGTCAGCCGCTCCAAACATCGCTATCGCAAGTCATGGGACCGCGCTAGTCTCCTACGCGCGGCACCTCTAAAGAACGGACATCATTTCCGCCTTCTGCGGACATCTCCGTGCACTTGTCTGCCTCAATGATGCCGCGATGTGCTATCCGAACATTTGGCAGAGTCGCAACCCTAGCATTCAATATGCGCGCAACAGGGCGGAAGGGACGTTTTATTTCCTGACATCGATCCGCCGCCAGACGGTCAATTTTCCCTTGCTTTCTAGCTGCTTGCGGACTGCCGGCGGCCGCTATGCCAGGGTCAAACAATCACAACGTGTGCCATATAAGCCAAAAGTACTAGTTCTCGGGTTGTTAAGGATGCTGCAGTGCAGTATGTCTTGGGCGGGCTGAACGTTGATGGTGGAAACATGCAGAAAACATTCGGACACGTCCTGGCGGCGCATAGAGGTCTCGGTCCAGGTTTCGATTTCCTCAGAATTGCTTTGGCTTTTTCAATCGTATTTTCACACTCGTTTTTGCTGACCGGCAACGATGATTTTTTCCGCTCGAGCCCGCTCTGGTTTGCTGAATACGCGCTGGTGCCGATGTTCTTCGCGCTCAGTGGATTTCTGATCGCCGGCAGCGCTCAGCGCCTGAGCCTGAAAAACTTTCTTCTGAACCGCGGATTGCGCATCGTCCCGGCTCTTGCCGTGGATATTGTCGTCTGCGCGTTCATTATCGGCCCGCTGGTAACAACCGTTGCCTTGCACGACTACTTTCTTGGCGCCGATTTCTACAAATACTTCCTCAACATCATGGGCTGGATTCACTACAGCCTGCCAGGCGTGTTCGAAACCAATCCGACCCATCGGGTCAACGGTGCGCTCTGGACGGTTCCCTGGGAAATCTTCTGTTACATGATCATGTCGGCGTTGATGATCACATCGATCATCAAGTCATGGCAGAAGCTGGCATTGCTGACTGTCGGCTTCATTGTTGCCGGCCTCGTCGTCCAGTTCTTCGGGCATCTGCTGCCCTATCGCGTGAACCTGGTTCTCAGCACGCTGTTCGTCAGCCGGGGCGCGCAGCTGGTTTTCGCCTTCCTGCTAGGCATACTGGCCTATCAGCTTCGAGATTTCGTCCCGCACAGCAGATCGTTGTTTGCCGCCAGCCTGGTGATTGCCGTTCTGGCGATGCTGCTGTTGAGCAGCTCTTCCATCGAGAGCGTTCCGAACAGACTGCTGGTGATCCCGGCGCTCGTCTATGTCACCACATTTATCGGCCTGACGCGCATGCCTCTGCCTTCAGTGTTTCACAAGGGGGACTACTCCTATGGCGTCTATCTCTATCACGATCCCTTCCTGCAGATTTTGATCATCCTGGCACCTGGCCTGTTCCTGATCCCCAAAACGGGAGCGATTGCGCTCTATGCCGTCGGCATCTGCGCCGCCATGGGCGTTGCCGTCATTTCCTGGCATATGATCGAGAAGCCCATCCTGGGCATGAGAAAGAAATTCTCGTTTGTTGCGAAGGCACGCGGCGTCGACGACAATCCGGACGTCAAGATTGGGGCAGTCGAGAGGCCGGCAAAGGCATAGACGGGTAAGGAGCGCCCGCCTTGTGTGGGCGCTCACCCGTTCGTTGCGTCGAAGGCCACATCGTAGGTGACCGTGCCGGAGGGCATGTCGCCATCGAAGCTCAGAGCCTGGAAATACCGCGGCGGAACGCCCGCAAATCGCAGGCGCCCGTCCGCACTGAAGCCGAAGCGACCGTAGTAGCCGGGTTCGCCAACCAGCACGCATCCTTGAGCGCCGAGCTTGCGGATGGCGGCAAGCCCCTCGCGCACCAGCGTGCTGCCAACCCCCTGACCCTGTCTTGCCGGCCTTACTGCAATCGGACCGAGACCATACCAGCCGAAATCCTCGCCATCGATCATCACCGGTGAGAATGCGATGTGGCCGATGATCACGCTCTCCTCTTCGGCGACCAGCGACACGGAGAGCATGCCGTTCCGGCGTAGCGCATCCACGATTGCCGCCTCGGTCTGGCTGCTGTAGGCCATGCCGGCAAAAGCATCGCTCACCAGCGCCCGGATTGCCGGGATATCGGCTTCGGTTTCGTTGCGGATGTGCATGATCGTTTTCCTCGCTCGGGGCCGGAAATAGCAGATTGAAGCGGCTGGCGTCAAAGCCGTGACTTGCATTGATCCGGCAACTCCATTTCAATCGGGTTCAGCAAAGAGGAGCTCCGCTTGTCCTTTCCCCTGTTCGATCTCACCGGCCGCCGCGCGCTCGTGACCGGCTCAAGCCAAGGCATCGGCTATGCGCTGGCGCTCGGCCTTGCCGAACACGGCGCATCCGTTGTCATCAATGGCCGGAATGCCAACAAGGCCTCGGAAGCGGCGGAAACGATCAGAACAAAAGGCTTCCATGCCCTCAGTGCGGCTTTCGATGTTACCGATGCTGCAGCCGCTCGCAGCGGCATTGCCTATATCGAAAGCGAGATCGGCCCGATCGACATCCTCATCAACAATGCCGGCATGCAGTTCCGTGCGCCACTGGAATCCTTTCCGGTTGAAAAGTGGGACGAGCTTTTCAAGACCAATGTCTCGAGCATCTTCTACGTCAGCCAACCGGTGGCGCAGGCGATGATTGCGCGCGGCGCCGGCAAGATCATCAATATAGCCTCCGTGCAGGCGGAGCTCGCCCGGCCCGGCATCGCGCCCTATACGGCGACCAAAGGCGCTGTCAAAAACCTGACGCGCGGCATGGCGACGGATTGGGCAAAGCATGGGTTGCAGGTGAATGCGCTCGCGCCCGGCTATTTCAAGACGCCGCTCAATCAGGCTCTGGTGGACGATGCAAAATTCACATCCTGGCTGGAGAACCGGACGCCCGCAGGTCGCTGGGGCAATGTCGAAGAGCTGGTGGGTGCCGCCGTCTTCCTGTCATCGGACGCCTCGTCCTTCGTCAACGGCCATATGCTGATGGTCGATGGCGGCATCACGGCCAGCCTTTGATCCGCAAGCATCGACCGACGGCCATCTCCGCCGGCGCGCAAGGGACATTAAAACGCGAGGATTTGCATTTTCTGGCCGGAATTGCCACTTAATAGGAATGAAATGTCCGCCACCCTGCAAGACTGCGATACTTCCGTTTACGGAAAGCAAACCATATCCGATTGCGGACCATGCAGGTGCGAGAGCCTTAGGAAAATCTAATCGTTCTCCTCTTAGTCTTGGAAAATACACGGAACAGAGCTCCCCCAATTACGCGCTTCGCATCCGGGTCAAACTATGATTACGATAGAGCCTTGCGGGAGCCCGATTTTGAAGAACCATGAGTAACGATCTTTTCCAGGTAAAATTTTGGGGCGTACGCGGCAGCATCCCGGTTTCGGGTCCCGAATTCGATCACTACGGCGGCAATACCTCCTGCATCGAGATACGCTGCGGCGACCACCGGATGATCTTCGACGCTGGCTCCGGCCTTCGCGAGGCGGGACTCGCCATGATCAATGAAGGCGTCATGGACGTCGACCTGTTCTTTACGCATTGCCACTACGACCACATCATCGGGCTGCCGTTCTTCAAGGCGATCTACTATCCTTCGATCAATGTCGATATCTGGTCCGGCCATCTCGACGGCAAGATGAGCACCAAGGAAATGGTCAATCAGTTCATCAGCCCGCCGTGGTTCCCCGTCAAGACGGATATCTGCCAGGCAACGATGAACTTCCGCGACTTTCACGCGGGTGACGCGCTTTCCCCGCGCGACGGCATCCGGATCAAGACGTACATGCTCAACCACCCCGGTGGCGCCATCGGCTATCGCATCGAGTGGGGCGGCCGCGTCGTGGCATTGGTGTTCGATGTCGAGCACGTTCCGGGCGCTTACGACCCGGTGTGCCTGGAATTGATGAAAGACGCCGATTTCGCGATCTACGATTGCACCTACAACGAAGACGAGATGCAGCGTTTCAAGGGCTTCGGCCACTCGACCTGGCAGCATGGCACTGAACTCGCCAAAATGGCCGGGACGAAGCGTTTTGCTCTCTTCCATCACGCGCCGTCGCGCACTGACGCACAGCTCGGCCAGATGGAAAAGGACGCTCAGGCGGCATTTCCCGGGGCATTCGCTGCTCGCGACAATCAGGTCGTTGAAGTCTAAGACAGGTCCTAAGCCTTCATGAGTTCTGCTGCCGGATGCCACGCGACAGCACTGTGGCGGCTAGTCTCGGCAAGCAGCGCTTCGGTGAATTCCCAGGCCATCGTGTCATGCGCCAGATGATGCGTCAGCAATCCAATCGGCTCGGGGCGTCCTTCGAACCGGTCCTGCAGTTCCGCCACCAGTTCGCTCACAAGTTCCTCATGTGGCCGCCCGATGCGCGGTTTGGTTCGGTCCGCTCCACGTCCCATGACGTCGATATGCGTGTTGAGGACCGGGATTGACGTTTTTCCATCCACACGCCCGAAAGCGGACATGCACTCGAAACCGAGTGCCGGAAGCTTGGGGATGAAGCCTCGATCAATGCGGTTCCACGGCGGCACCAGCATGGGAATGAACCGATCCGGATGCAGGCGCTGCAGTGTCAAGAACCCGTTATAGAGCTCACCCAGCGCCACTTCCGCCAATCGGTGTCCGCCAAGCTCCTGTTTTTTCTCGCCCGGCGGAGCATGGTTCTCATGCGACCATCCATGCACAGCGACGCTGACGCCGCCCGCAGCCGACAGCCGCTCGGCAAGTGCCCCACCGGTCTTTGCCGGAACGACTGCAATCGTCAACGGTGTATCATTGGCGCTGGAAAGGGCGAGCAATCTCTCCAGAGCTGCCGTTGGCTCGATGGCATCGTCATCCCGCCACCAGAACCGAGCCACTTTACCGGCTTCCTGCCAGCGCGCCAGCTCCTCGTGGAGAGGTTGCCATACCGAATTGCCGCTCATGGTCCGACTCCTGCATACACGTTCAATATCCTGCCCAGTTCCCGGGCGGCAATCTCCAGCGATCGTTCCTCCAGCACGAAACGCCGTGCTGCCGCGCCCATCGCCAGCCGCCGCTCTTGATCCTGCAACAACCCGGCAATCGCTGCTGCAAAGCGTTCGGTATCTCCCTCAGCGGTCAAGAGGCCGGTAACGCCGTCTTCGATCACCGCCGGGACTCCTCCGGTCCGCTGCGCCACGACCGGCAGGCCGGCGGCCTGCGCTTCCAGATAGGCAAGACCGTAGGCTTCGCCACAGCCGGGCCACACATAAACGCCCGATGTCCCGAGGAGGCCTGGGACGTCGGCCGGGCTCCGCTCTCCCAGCCAGTCGATGCGGCCGGGTGCGAAATCCGAAAACAGCATCTCGACCTGCGCCCGCATCGGCCCGTCGCCGATAATGGCAAGCGTCCAAGGCTTGTCTTCGATCAGCCGCAACGAGCGGGCAAGCATTGCATAGCTGTCCATCTTGTCGCCGGGCCGCATCATAGCGACTGTCACGAGACGTTGGGAATCCGGCTGCAGCAGGACATTTCCGAAAGGCGCCGTGTCGATGAAGGGCTTGATCGAAGTAAACCGAGCTTCAGGGACAGCCTGCTCGACGCCGGCCCTGTCCCGTTCGGTCAGCGCGATGTTGACTGCTGCCTGCCGTATTGCCGCAACGACCGATGCCTGCGACGCCGCCCAGCCGGTGGCATTGCGTTTCGGGGAATAGGACGTTTCGGCCGTGACATAGGAGATGCCGAATTCCGCAGCCAGAATGGGACCGAAGGGATCCGGCGATTTATAGTAGGGATGATAACAGAACCAGAGATGCGGCCTTGGCTCTTGACGCCATTTGTCTTTCAATCGCGAAAGCTCCGCCTGCCGCTCGCCCTCAAGGGCCATAGCTGCCTCGGGCGTCGGCGCGAAGTTTCGGAAGTCGGATACGATCTCGACAGAATGACCGGAGAGTTCCAGCGCTCTTAAAAGCAGCCGTCCCATAAGGCGGTCGCCCGAGGGGATGGGATGATTGGGAGATTTCAGCGGCGCGTAAAATGCAATCCGCATCAGCGCGCTCCTTCCTGAACGCACTGTATCTGACCGGCCATCCAGCCTATTGCGAAAATTTCCCCTATTGTAGGCTCCTTAAAAGTTACTGATAAACATATAGAATGTGATCATGGATGGTGAAGGCGGCATTCCGCTTTTATCCAAACATCTCTAGAGTATGACGCCGAAAACTGTGAAGCCGTTTTCAGCTGATCGTGCTCCGGCGTTTCGATTGAGAGCGGATCTGGTTTAGGTCGAGTCGATCTAGGATCATCCGGGTTCGGCATCCAAGATTCGAACGTTCAGAACGGGAATGAATGGCGAGCATCGCAGACACAAGGTTTTTTTCGGAGCGCGACATCCGGCGCGCCCGGCTGGGCTCAGGCCTCGTCCTGTTCACTTTCGTGGCCCTCCATCTGTCGAACCACGCGCTCGGCCTCGTTTCCATTGACGCAGCCGATGATGGCCGTCGGCTGTTTCTCGCGATCTGGCGCAATCCGCTGGGCACGCTGATCTTCTACGGCGCCGTTTTCGTTCACATCTCACTCGTGCTTCGCTCGCTTTACATGCGCCGGAGCCTGGTCATGCCAGTCGGGGAGATGGCCCAGATCGTGCTCGGCCTCGCGATCCCGCTGCTCCTGATCGATCATGTCGTCGGAACGCGGATTGTTCACGAACTCTATAGATACATCGACAACTATGAGACGATCGTACGCCTCCTCTGGATCACCTCGTTTGGAACCGGCATCCGGCAGGCGGTTACCCTGGTTGTCGTCTGGGCCCACGGCTGTATCGGTCTGCGTTTCTGGCTGCGTTACCGGGCGTGGTACCCAGGGTTTGCGCCGCTGCTTTTGGCGTTCGCCATTCTCCTGCCGGTACTTGCGCTGCTTGGTTTCATCGAGATGGGCCGCACCATCGCCGAGCCGGACTACGAAGGACTGGTCGATACCGGCCGCTACCAGGAAAACCTGAACAGCCGCTACCAAACCGATCCGGAAGCGCTGCAGCAGATCGCCTTGATCCGGGCCGGGCTCTACGGCAGCTTTTCGCTGGCATTGCTTTCCGTCGTCGCAGCACGTGCGCGCCGCAAGTGGAAAGAGCGCACCGATCAGATCGCCGTGCATTATCCGGGAGGCGAGATAATCAAGGTGCCGCGCGGCTTCACCGTTCTGGAGGCAAGCCGCCTCGGCGGGCTGCCGCACTATTCCGCCTGCGGAGGCAAAGGGCAGTGCTCCACCTGCCGGGTACAGATTCTCGGCAATTACCAACGCCTGCCGCCGCCTGGCGAGTTGGAGCAGAGAACGCTCAAGCGCATCAACGCGGCGCCAGATGTGCGACTGGCCTGTCAGCTTCGGCCGGACCACGACGTCACGGTCGCACCGCTGCTGATCCCAGCGACGGAAACCGCCCTTCCCGCCAATGCGCAGGAGACAAGCCCCGGCCGGGAGCGGGAAATCGCCGTGCTCTTCTGCGATATCCGTAATTTCACGACACTGACGGAAACCCGGCTACCCTTCGACATTGTTTTTCTGCTCAACCGATACTTCGCTGTTGCCGGCAAGGCGGTGGAACAGGCCGGCGGGCGGATCGACAAATTCATCGGCGACGGCGCCATGGCGCTTTTCGGCATCAACACTTCGCCGGAGAATGCCTGCCGGCAGGCGCTGTCGGCCGCGGCAACGATTTCGTCCGAAATCGAAAAGCTGGGCGCCGAGTTCGCAGAGGAGCTGACGATCCCCCTTCAGATTGCAATCGGCATCCATTTCGGCCCAGCGGTCGTCGGGACCATGGGCTATGGCAGGGTGAGAAACCTTACCGCCGTAGGCGACACGGTAAACGTCGCGAGCCGCCTGGAGGGTGCTGCAAAGGAATTCGGCGCGGCGATCGTCATTTCCGAACCGGTCGCAGAACTTTCCGGCGCTGATATGAGCGGCATCGAAAGCCGCGAGATCAGCGTCCGTGGCCGCGCACTGCCCTTGAAAGTCTACGTGATCGGCAAGGAAAAAGCGGGCGAACCGCTCGAAGGAAAAGCCTGATGTCCGGTTTTGGATGGCGCTCAAGGAAATTCTGGCAAAAGCGCCTGCGCAAGATGCGCAATGTCATGGCAAGCCGCTTCTTCAATACCCGCTTCGGCCGCCGCCTGCTGATCGAGAATATCGGCCAGCGCGTTGTTTCCATGACCGTCGATGCCGGTGACCATCTGATGACCTTCTCGCCGTCGGATTATGTCGGCCGCAAGGTCTTCCGCAAGGGTCACTTCGAGCGCGAGAACGTCGACCGGCTGCTGGCGGTGCTTCGCGAACGGGGCTTGCTGCGGAAGGAAGGCACCCTGCTCGAACTCGGCGCCAATATCGGCACGCAAACTGTTTATTTCGCGCTGAGCGACACCTATTCGCACATCATCAGCGTCGAGCCGGATCCTCGCAATTTTCCGCTGCTGGAGATGAACATCCATCAGAACCGGCTCGAGAAGAAAGTAACGCTCGTCAATTGCGCCGCCGGCGAGATTGCAGGCGAGATCGACTTCTTCCTCAACGCGAACAATCACGGAAAGAGCAGCGCCATTCGCCAGAGTCTGTCGGATACGAAGATCAGCGTACCGGTCAGGCCGGTGGCCGATATTCTCAGTGACGCCGGCCTGGACCAAAGCGATGTCGCCCTCGTCTGGATGGATATCGAAGGCTATGAGCCTGTCGCGTGCCGCTCGATGGTGCCGCTGATGACGCGGCGCGTGCCGCTTTACATGGAGTTCACGCCTCTCTTCTATGGGCCTGAACAGACGCGCGAGTTCATAGAATCGCTTTCCGGCTTCTACGAGGATTGCATCGTTTTCTTCGAAGACGGCGAACAGGACATGAAGGTTCGCGACCTGCCGCGCGATATCGATCAATATGACGTGCTCTTTTTGCCCTGATCACGTGCGCCGGTAGAGAAAGTATCGTCCTTCCTTGATCCCCGTCGGCAGCGATAGCGGTTCCAACCCGCGCCAGTCGAGTGGCAGGCCGCTGACAGCGATGCCGTCCCTTGCTAGAACGCCGGCCACCAGCTGCGGCAACCAGGTCAGGGTCACCGCATCGATCTCATCGTGACCGGTCCCAATATCGGCATGGGCAAGTGCCGCACCGATGCCGACAAACGCCTGGCCGCTTACTCGGATATCGCCTGTCACCATGTCTTCCGCTGGCGGAGTCGAGGCGGAGTAGGAGCGCACTTCGCGGTCGAAGGCGATGATGCGACGATTCGGGAATAGCTCGCGCAAATGATCGTAGGTGCGGCCGTTCCCCAGACCGAATTCCAGAACCGGACCTTCCGTATCCTTCACCAGATCGCCGATGGCGTTGAGGATGTCGCGCTGAGCCGTCAAACGGCGGATGAAGCTGTCGAGGCGGCTCATCTATGTCCTTGTCTGTCATTCTTTTTTGCAATCCGGTGCTATCACATGAAACTGCGCGAAGTCGATCACCGTAGATCAAAATGCCGTTGCTGCGGCGATGTGGGTCTGTGATAAGGTCGAATCATGAGTGGCGTTTCAGATCGAGAATTCTTCGCGACCGTCCCGGTCTTCACCGATTTCGAGGGCGTGGCCGATACCGGTAACTATCGGCCGCTGCCGGATGGCTGGATTCTGGCGCTTGCCGATATCGTCGGCTCGACACAGGCGATTGAAGGGGGCCGCTACAAGGACGTCAACATGGCGGGTGCCTCCGTCATCTCCGCCGTGCTGAATGCGGTTGGCAAAGGTGATTATCCTTTCGTCTTCGGCGGTGACGGAGCGCTCATTGCGCTTCCGGGATCACTGGAAAAGGTGGCGCGCGAGGCGCTTGCGGCTGTCCAAGTCTGGGTCGCAGAGGATCTGGGCTTTACGCTGCGCACAGCTGTCGTGCCGCTTGCGGATATTCGCCGCGAAGGTCACGATGTGCTGATCGCCCGATATGCCGCAAGCCCTTACGTCACCTACGCGATGTTCTCGGGAGGCGGCAACAGCTGGGCTGAACGGCAGATGAAGGCCGGCAATTACACCGTTGCGCCCGCAGCGCCGGGCACCCGCCCGGACCTCGCCGGCCTCTCCTGCCGCTGGAGTCCGATCGAATCGCGTCATGGAGAGATTGTTTCGATCATTGCCGTCCCCGGCACAGCCGGCCCAGGCGCGGCGTTTCAGCAACTGGTGACGGCAATCGTCGCGATCTCTGGGGAGCAGGGTCGCAACGGCCATCCGATACCGCCCGAAGGTCCGAAGCTGTCTTTCTCGATGAGAGGCATCGATCGTGAAGCAAAAGTGAAGGCGCCAAAGGGAAAACGCCTCATGATGAAGCTCTTCATCATGCTGCAGCTCGGCCTGCTGGTCGTGCTCTACAAGCTTGGCCTGCCGTTCGGCAAGTTCGACGCCCACCGCTACAAGAAGGACCTTGCCGGAAACTCGGATTTCCGCAAATTCGACGACGGGCTGAAAATGACCATCGATGTCGATGCCGCGCGGCTGAAACGGATCGAAAATCTGCTCGAAGAAGCGCAGGCCGAGGGCATTGCCCGGTATGGCTTGCACCGCCAGCAATCGGCACTCATGACCTGTTTCGTGCCGACGCCTCTCTCACGCGACCATATGCATTTCATCGATGGCGCAAGCGGCGGTTATGCGGTTGCCGCCAGCAAGATCACAGGCAAGACGCTGTCAGCGATAGATGTCACGCCTTGACGACGTGATCCCCCGACAGGCCGAGCCGGTTGAAGACGTTGCGGGTATCGACAATCAGCGGCGCGTTCCGGGCAAGCATGGCATAGTCGATCTGGTCGTGATCGGTTGCGACCAGCACCGCATCGTAATCCGCTACAGCTTCCGGTGACAGTGCCACGGATGTCCTGCCTTTCAGCGCCTGATGTTCGCGGGTAGGCGGAATTTCGCTGACGAACGGGTCGTGATATTCCGCTTTGCCGCCGCGCTCCTCGATGATCTCGATCAGCCGCAGCGAGGGGCTCTCGCGGATATCCGCGACGTTCTTTTTGTAGGCAAGGCCGAGAACCAGAATTTTGCTGCGGCTGAGCGCTTTCCCTGACCGGACATCCAGCGCTTCGGCGAGTTTGCCGACGACATAGCGCGGCATCGCGGAGTTGATCTCACCCGCAAGTTCGATAAAGCGCGTCGGCAACTCGTATTCGCGCGATTTCCACGTCAGATAGAACGGATCGATCGGAATGCAGTGGCCGCCGAGGCCGGGACCCGGATAGAAGGGCATGTAGCCGAAAGGCTTGGTCTTGGCCGCATCGATCACCTCCCAGACGTCGATGCCCATCGCCGCATAGACGGTCTTCAATTCGTTGACGAGCGCGATATTGACCGAGCGGAATATGTTTTCGGTGAGCTTCACGGCCTCGGCCGTCGCGTTGGAAGAGACAGGTACAATGGTTTTCACCACCGCACCATAGAACGCCTTCATCAGCTCCAGCGCATGTGCGCCGTCTCCGGCGACGATCTTCGGAATGGTTGCCGTATGATAGTGCTGGTTGCCCGGATCCTCGCGCTCCGGCGAAAAGCCGACAAAGAAATCAACGCCGGATTTCAGCCCCGTCGTTTCAAGAATCACCTTCACGACATCGTCGGTGGTGCCGGGATAGGTCGTCGATTCGAGTACGACAAGCTGTCCGGGGCGGAGATGGTCGGCGATCGAACGCGAGGTCGCCTCGACGTAAGAAAGATCCGGATCGCGATGCTTCGTGAGCGGCGTCGGCACGCAAATGACGATCACGTCACAGGCCTTGAGGCCCGCGAAGTCGGTCGTCGCAGAAAAGCGGCCGGCCTCCGCCTCCGCGGTCAACGCCTCCGTCGTGACCGCGTCGATATACGATCTGCGAGCGTCCAGGGCGACGATCTTGTTCGGATCGATATCGAAGCCACTGACAGCAAAGCCGCTCCTTGCAATTGCGATGGCCAGCGGCAGGCCGACATAGCCAAGTCCGATGACGCCAGCGCGGGCGGAGCGGCTTTCGAGTTTTGCGGAAAGCACAGAGAAGGAGGATGGGCTGGCCAAGGCAGATCTCGTGAAAGGAGGAAAGCTAGCCTGTGAGATAATGCAAGATCAAAGGGATTGAAACCCGCCGCCTCGTCCTGACGCCGATGTGAGTGAGGAGTGATCGGCAGGCCTGAGGGGCGCCGCATTCGGCAAGCACCGTCGCCAGTGTGACCGAAAGGACTCGCAACCCATTTGAGTGATCGCGCAGGAGGATAATTTATGTGAATGCCATTGTTTCGCGTTCGCAGCACGCCTATCTGAACAGGATAAGTGAATTGCAGAAAGGATAGCCCGTCCGCGGATTTTTGCGGGTTGGGTGTGTCTGCCGGGCTCCTCGGCAGATCGTTGACAAATAATTCCGCTCGTCCATCCTGAATTTCCGCCTGCGCACCGACGGTGCCGCGGGTCGGGTACTTTATCGTTTCAGGAGCGGACGTGCTTGATGAGGATAATACCAGGCATGAGCACGATCGATTCCAGCGTGTCCTCGATTCTTCTGGACCGCGTCGCCGAATGGCTGACCAACTCTTCCCTCGCAGGTGATGATCTCGAAAACATCGTTCGCGGTTTCTGTGAGCGGATTGCGGCTGCCGGCCTGCCGATCGCGCGCGTGCACCTGACTTTTTCGATGCTGCATCCGCTCTATGATGCCCTGGGTTTCACCTGGCGGCGTGGCAGCGGCGTCACGATCGAAGGTTATCGCCATTCCGTGGGTGCAAAGCCGGACCGCTTTCTCCAGAGCCCCTATTACTATTTGCTCGACAACAACCTCCAGCACATCCGCCGTCGCATCTCGCACGATGGCCCGGCCGAATTCCCGATCTTCGAGGACCTGCGCGCCGAGAAGATGACCGACTACCTTGCTTTCGTACAGCCCTTCGGTGACGGCTCCGTACAGGGCATGATGGGCTCATGGTCGACGGACAATCATTCCGGTTTCTCTGACGACATGGTCGATGCGCTGCTTCGCATGCAAAATCATCTGGCGGTTGCCGCCAAGATGGCCGTGCTCGGAAAGCTCGCCAACAACATGCTGACGACCTATCTCGGTGGCGACGCAGGCAAGCGCGTGCTGAACGGCCAGATTCGCCGCGGCGATGGAGAAACGATCCGCGCCGCTTTGGTGATGGGTGACATGCGTCAATCCACTGTCTATGCCGAAAAGGAAGGCCGCCAGGCCTATATCGATACCCTGAACGAATTCTTCGACGCGATTGCGGCGCCGTTCAATCGCAACGGCGGCGAGATCCTGAGCTTCCTGGGCGATGGCTTTCTCGCCGTATATCCCTGTGGCCGCCATAAGGACCCGTCGAAGATTGCTTCGCAGGCAGCCCTTTCGGCCGTCTACCAGGCACAGGCCCGGGTTGCCAAACTCAACAACGACCGGGCTGAGAAGGGTCTCGGCGCGGTCCGTTACGGGATCGGCCTGCATATCGGCAATGTGATGTTCGGCAATGTCGGGCTTAAGGACCGGCTGACATTCTCGGCCTTCGGTTCGGCCGTCAACGAAGTCCAGCGCCTACAGTCGCTGACGAAGAAGTACAATCGCGAAGTCGTGGCCAGCCAGGCTTTTGCCGGCTATTGCGGCGGCGAATGGACGACGCTCGGCGAAGAGAAGCTGCGCGGCATCCGTCAGAAGGTGACGATCCTTCAGCCCCGTGCACCCGCCCCGGCGCTCTCCATTGAAGGCAGTTTCCGCGAGGCCGCTCAGAACCTTCTTTCCGAAGCCGAACAGGTCATCCTGCTTCATCGCGATGCGAAAAAGCAGGCGAACTCGCCGACAGTCGAAAAATTCGTCCAGTAAGGCCGAGCAAAAAGGCCCTTGTTTGCTGGTGGAACTCAGGTAACCAAGCCCAGTCTCTGATCTGTGTCATCAACTGGACACCCCGTTTGCGGTACGATAGTGTGCCTTAACGGGAACACAAAAGAGACTGGGGTATATCATTGGTATGGCGTCTACTTCCGACCTGTTGCGTATCGAGAATCTAGACGTCTCGTTCTCGGTGTTCGGGGACAAGCTACGCGTTGTAAGAAATGCCGAACTACGCATTCTCCCAGGAAAAGTAACCGCCCTTGTTGGAGAGTCCGGCTCCGGCAAATCGGTGATCAGCCAGTCGATCATGGGTATCCTGCCGAACGCAGCGCAGGCGACAGGCAGCATCCTTTTTAACGATCCGCTGAACGGCGAGACCACCGACATTCTTCAGTTCGGCCGCGACAGCGAGGAAATGCGCGATTTGCGCGGCAAGCGCATGGCGACCATCTTCCAGGAGCCGATGACGTCGCTCTCGCCGCTCCACACGGTCGGCAACCAGATCAGCGAGGTGCTGCTGATCCATACGGATATCGACAAGAAGGAGGCGCGCGCTAGAACCGAAGAGATGCTCGGCCTCGTCGGATTTGCCAATCCGAAGCGCACCTATGACATGTATCCGTTCGAGCTTTCAGGTGGCATGCGCCAGCGCGCGATGATCGCCATGGCGCTGATTTGCAAGCCGGCACTCCTGATCGCCGACGAGCCGACAACTGCGCTCGACGTGACAATCCAGGCGCAAATTCTCGAGCTGCTGCGCGACCTTCAGCACAAGCTCGGCATGGCAATGCTGCTCATTACCCACGACCTCGGCGTGGTTGCCAATATGGCGGATGAGGTGGTCGTGATCTATCACGGTGAAATCATGGAAGCTGGCCCGGTGAATGCGATTTTCCGCAACTCGCAGCACCCCTACCTCAAGGGCTTGATGGCCGCCGTGCCGCATTTCGACATGAAGCCGGGCGAACGGTTGAAGGCCGTGCGCGACGTACCGGTCAATCTGGAATCGCTCATCGGCAAAAAGCAAACGGTCGATACGAACGCGCCGAAGGTGCTGCTTTCGGTCAATAATCTGTCCAAGACCTACAAGACGCGCAACCGCGGCCTTTTCGGCAGGGGGGAAGCCGCAGTCGTGCGCGCCGTGGACGATGTCACCTTCGATATCCGGCGCGGCGAATGTCTCGGGCTGGTTGGCGAATCCGGCTGCGGCAAGACCACCGTCAGCAAGATCCTGATGCGCGCCATTACGCCCGACACCGGCTCGGTGGTCTTCAATGACGGAAACGAAGTGATCGACGTGCTTTCCGTCAAGGGCGATGACCTGCAGGAATTGCGCACCAAGATCCAGATGGTGTTCCAGGATCCGGTCTCATCGCTGTCGCCGCGCATGACGGTGCGCAATATCCTGAGTGAGCCACTGGAAATCCACGACCGCGGCGACAGTTCCGAGCGCAAGCACAAGGTCGAGGCGCTGATGGGCGCGATCGGCCTCGACCGGCGATACCTGAACCGCTACCCCCACAGTTTCTCGGGCGGGCAGCGCCAGCGCATCGGTATCGCGCGCGCCCTTGCGCTCAATCCCAAACTCATCATTCTCGATGAGCCGGTTTCGGCGCTCGATGTTTCCGTGCAGGCGCAGATTCTCAATCTGCTGAAGGACTTGCAGAAGGAGCTCGGCCTTACCTACCTGTTTATCTCGCACAACCTTGCGGTCGTCGATTACATGGCTGATCGTATCGCCGTGATGTGCAAAGGGCGCATTGTCGAGATCGCGCCGCGTGAGGTCATTTTGCGTGATCCGGTGCATCCCTATACGAAGTCTCTGCTTGCCGCGGTCCCCTTCCCCGATCTGGATCGTCCGCTCGATTTCGAAGAGCTGCGCAAGAGTGGTGCGGCCGACAAGCAGAATTGGGGCGTGACCTTCACCGCCGAACATGACGACGCATCCGAGCTCGACTACGCCGATCTCGGCAACGGCCATCTCGTGCGGGCGCGAAAGGGTGCCGACGCGAAGGAACTGCGCGCATGGTAACCCGCCGAACATTTCTGGGCGGCCTCATCGGCTCGGCCATCGGACCCTCTCTCGCAAACGCTGTCGGCGAACGCGATATCGAACCAGAATTCCTGAGCGACCTGCTGAGAGCAGATCGTATTCCGCTGATGGCCGATCGGCTGCCGAAACACCCCCGCATCGTCAACATGAAGGAGGCCGGGCTGACGCCAGGCGTCTATGGCGGATCCGTGCGCACGATCATCGGCAGCGCCCGCGACATCCGCTACATGACGGTCTATGGCTACTCGCGCCTTGTCGGCTACGACAAGCACCTGCGTTTCCAGCCGGATATCCTGGGCGGCTACACCTCGGAAAACGACAGCGTCTTCACCTTTCACCTTCGCAAAGGCCACAAGTGGTCCGACGGTCATCCGTTTACAGCCGATGATTTCCGCTACTGGTGGGAAGACGTCATCCTGAACAAGTTTCTGACGCCTGGCGGCGGCGCACTGGAGCTACGACCTCACGGCGAGCTGCCCCGTTTCGAGGTGCTGGACGAACTCGTTGTCCGCTACAGCTGGGATATACCCAATCCGAATTTCCTGCCGTCGCTCGCCGGGCCGCTGCCGCTCGTGATCTTCGGCCCGGCGCATTACCTCAAGCAGTTCCATCAGAAATATCAGGATGACTTCCGGCTTTCAGCCTTGATGCGGGAAAACCGGGTGAAGAAGTGGGCCGACCTGCACATCAAGATGTCGCGAGCCTCGCGCCCGGAAAACCCTGAACTGCCGACGCTTGATCCCTGGCGCAACACGACGGCCCCGCCGGCCGATCAGTTTGTCTTCGTGCGCAACCCGTTCTTCCATCGCGTCGATGAGAACGGCATGCAATTGCCTTATATCGATCGCTTCATCCTGAATGTCAGTTCGTCCTCGATCATCGCGGCGAAGGCCGGCGCTGGCGAGTCCGACCTGCAGGCGACCGGCATCGATTTCAACGACTACACCTTCCTGAAGGAAGCCGAGAAGCGTTTTCCGGTAAAGGTCAACCTCTGGAAGCAGGCGCGCGGTTCGCGTCTGGCGCTCTACCCGAACCTCAATTGCGCAGATGAGACCTGGCGCAACCTCTTCCGCGACGTACGTTTCCGCCGGGCACTCTCGCTTGGCGTCGACCGGCACGAGATCAACATGGTCGCCTTTTATGGCCTCGGGAGGCCTAGCGCCGATACCGTTCTGCCGGATAGCCCGCTATTCAAGCAGGAATATGCCGATGCCTTTGTGCAGTTCGATCCCGATCAGGCGAACAAGCTGCTCGACGAACTCGGTCTCGCAAACCGCGACAGCGACGACATACGCCTGCTGCCGGACGGGCGGCGGGCGGAAATCACTGTCGAGACCGCAGGCGAAAGCACGCTCGATACCGATGTGCTCGAGCTCGTGCGCGATCACTGGAAGAATATCGGGCTGGCGCTTTTCACGCGAACCTCCCAACGCGAAGTTTTCCAGAGCCGCGCCATGAGTGGCACGACCACGATGTCGATATGGTTCGGAATCGAAAATGGCGTACCCACGGCCGACATGGCGCCAAGCCAGCTGGCCCCGACTATGGACGACCAACTACAATGGCCGATCTGGGGCATGCACTTTCTTTCCGCCGGCCAGGAAGGCAGTCCGCCCGACCTACCCGAGGCCGCTGAGCTGGTCGACCTCCTCAACCAGTGGGGCTCCACGTCCAACTTCCACGAGCGCGAAGAGATCTGGCACAAGATGCTGTCGATCTACACTCAGCAGGTGTTCTCGATCGGTCTTATCAACGGCGCACTGCAGCCCATCCTGCGTTCGGCGAAGATGCAGAACGTGCCGGAGAGCGCGCTCTACGGCTTCGATCCGACCTCCTATCTCGGAATCTACATGCCGGATACGTTCTGGCTGAAGGAGGCGTGAGGTGCTGAGATATATCCTCTGGCGGATTGCCGCCATGGTGCCGACGCTGATCGTGATTTCAGCGCTCGTTTTCACGATTATCGAACTTCCGCCTGGCGATTTCTTCGAGAGCCAGATCGCCGAACTGAGGGCGCAGGGCGAGACTGCGAACCTGCAGGAAATCGAAGAGCTCCGAAAGCAATACGGTTTCGACAAGCCCGAGATCGTTCGTTACCTTTATTGGGTCGGCGGCATGCTACAGGGGGATTTTGGCTATTCGTTCGAATACCAGCTGCCTGTTTCCGAAGTCGTCGGCGAGCGCCTGTGGCTGACGATCCTCGTTTCCTTCTCGACGATCCTGGTCACCTGGCTGATCGCCTTCCCGATCGGGATCTATTCCGCTACACATCAATATAGCTGGGGCGACTACGGGCTCACTTTCCTCGGCCTGCTTGGAATTGCCATTCCGAACTTCATGCTGGCATTGATCCTGATGTATTTCGCCAACGTCTGGTTCGGGGTCTCGATCGGCCATCTGATGGATCAGAGATATCTCAATGAGCCCATGAGTTGGGAAAAGGCGCGATCTATCCTCTCGCATCTCTGGATTCCCGTCATCATTGTCGGCACGGCGGGAACGGCAGGCATGATCCGCCGCCTGCGCGCCAATCTGCTGGACGAGATGCAGAAGCAATATGTGACGACGGCGCGCGCCAAAGGTCTTCATCCTACCCGCGCCCTCATCAAATATCCGCTGCGCATGGCACTCAACTTCTTCGTCGCCGACATCGGTTCGATCCTGCCGTCGATCATCTCCGGCGCCGAGATCGTCGCCATCGTGCTGTCGCTCGAAACGACCGGCCCGATGCTCATCAAAGCGCTCCAGAGCCAGGACATGTATCTTGCCGGTTCCTTCCTGATGTTCCTTGCCTTTCTCAACGTCATCGGTGTGCTTATATCGGATATCGCACTGGGCTTCCTTGATCCGCGCATCCGTCTGCAGGGCAGGAGCACCAAATAATGTCCTCTTTGCCGCCGCCTGGCGCTCCATTGCCGCACTACGTTTCGACCGCGCCTTTCGACCCGATCGCTACGGAGACCATGACGGCAGCAAATTCGCGTATTCACCTTGCTTCCCAGAAGCAGCTGATGTGGTGGAAGTTCAAGCAGCACCGATTGGCGCTGGCGTCCGGCATCTTCCTGGTGGCCGTCTATCTGATGATCCTGGTCGTGGAATTCCTTGCGCCCTACGGTCTGCACACGCGCAATGTGGACTACATCCACTCCCCGCCCCAGCGGGTGCACTTCTTCGACAAGGGCCAGTTCGTCGGTCCGTTCGTCTATGGCCGCACGATGCAGCTCGATCTCGACACGCTGCGGCGAATCTATACCGACAACCCGAACGATGTTCAACCGATCCGCTTTTTCTGCCGCGGTGACCCATACAAGTTCTGGGGCATCATCCCGTCCAATCTCCACCTCGTCTGCCCGGCAGAAGG
Source organism: Rhizobium sp. SVR5-2C (assembly GCF_056755115.1). Taxonomy (NCBI): domain Bacteria; kingdom Pseudomonadati; phylum Pseudomonadota; class Alphaproteobacteria; order Hyphomicrobiales; family Rhizobiaceae; genus Rhizobium; species Rhizobium sp. SVR5-2C. The sequence goes on from NZ_JBNDHT010000014.1 coordinate 45,470, forward strand.
CGGCCAGATGTTCCTGCTCGGTACCGATCGGCTTGGACGCGACGTGCTTTCCCGCATTCTTTACGGCGCGCGGATTTCGCTGACGATCGGCCTGATCGGCATCACGATCAGCTTCGTACTCGGCATCGTCATCGGCGGTCTTGCGGGTTATTGGGGCGGCATTTTCGACCTTGTCGTCCAGCGCCTGATCGAAGTTCTACAGTCGCTGCCGAGCCTGCCACTCTGGATGGCGCTTGCGGCCATCATGCCGGTGACGTGGAGCCCGATCGTCATCTATTTCGGCATCACCGTCATTCTCGGTATCATCGACTGGACCGGACTTGCGCGTGCGGTGCGCTCGAAGCTCCTGGCATTGCGTGAAGAAGACTACGTGCAGGCCGCCCAGTTGATGGGCGCGAGCACCCCCCGCATTATCGGGCGGCACCTGGTTCCCGGCTTCATGTCGCATCTGATTGCCTCTGCGACAATCTCGATCCCGGGCATGATCCTTGGTGAAACCGCGCTGTCATTCCTCGGTCTCGGTCTTCGTCCTCCGATCACGAGCTGGGGCGTCCTGCTTACCGAGGCCAAGAGCGTCAGCGTCATCGCTTTTTATCCATGGCTGCTTTTTCCGATCATACCGGTCGTCCTCGTGATTTTAGCCTTCAACTTTCTGGGAGACGGATTGCGCGATGCGGCTGATCCCTACAAATAGTAGAACGCCCGGCGGAGACATCGCGCTCCGTTGCTTTTCAACCTCCGGTAAACGGAGGGGCTAAGATGTCGTTCACTCCAAAGGAAATATCCATGGCCAGACGCGTGGAAGATGCTCGGATCCTGATGTACAGCCACGACACGTTTGGGCTCGGCCACCTGCGCCGCTGCCGAACAATCGCCCATGCGCTGGTCGAGGATTATCGCGGGCTAAACGTGCTGATCATCTCCGGCGCGACCATCGCCGGCGCCTTCGATTACCGGGCTCGCGTCGATTTCGTGAAGATCCCGAGCGTGATCAAGCTGCACAACGGTGAATACACATCGATGGCGAGCCATATAGACCTGCACGAAACGCTGAAGATGCGGGAATCGAGCATCCGCCATACGGCCGAGACCTTTCAGCCGGACATCTTCATCGTCGACAAGGAGCCGATGGGCCTCAAGGGCGAAGTCGAGGATACGCTTGCCTATCTCAAGGCCCAGGGTACCACGCTGGTCCTCGGCCTCCGCGAAATCATGGACGCGCCGCACCTGCTCGATGCCGAGTGGAAGAGAAACGGCATCATGAAAAAGATCGAACAATACTATGACAGCGTCTGGGTTTACGGGCCGCCGGATTTTTACGATCCCTTGATCGGTCTCGACGTCCCGCAAAGTCTGCGCCGGAAGATGGATTTCGTCGGCTTTCTCCAGCGGAGCGTCTCGAAGGACAAGAAGTCGATCAACGCCCGTAAGGATGATTATATCCTCATCACCACAGGCGGCGGCGGAGATGGTTCCGATCTCGTTCACGACGTGATGAACGCCTACGAGCATGATGCGACGTTGGAGCAAAAAGCGCTGGTCGTCCTCGGACCTTACATGCCGTCAGCCGAACGGGCGAAACTTGTCGAGAAGGGCGAGAAGATTCCCTATATCGAGGTGATCGAGTTCGACAACCACATGGAAGAGCTCATCGCGGGTGCCACGGGCGTCGTCGCCATGGGCGGCTACAATACCTATTGCGAAATCCTCTCCTTCGACAAACCTGCCCTCATCGTGCCGCGGGTCAAGCCTCGCGAGGAGCAGTTGCTGCGTGCCCAGCGTGCCAGCGAACTCGGTCTTGTCGACATGCTACTTCCTGACCAATCGGCTGATCCTGCCGTCATGGCGGAGGCGCTGAAGCGTCTGCGGGAACGACAACCACCATCGAAGGGTGGATGCGATATGCAACTCGAGGGGCTGAACCATATTTCGCAAACTGTCGGGCACTGGCTCGACAATCGACGCAATCGTCTCGCCCTTGTCGGCGCAGAATAAAGAACAAACCCTTGCCAGAACGCCGGAAGATCCTTGTCGTGCTGAAAGGCTATCCACGCCTTTCGGAGACCTTCATTGCACAGGAGCTGCTTGGGCTCGAGAAAGCAGGCTTCGATCTGACGCTGATTTCAATGAGGCGTCCGACCGACAAGAAGCGCCATCCGGTGCATGACGAAATCAAGGCACGTATCGTCTACCTGCCGGAATACTTGCACGAGGAGCCGCTCCGCGTGCTGAAAGGGCTTTTTTCCGGCTTCGGAAGGCCGGGTTTTATAGCGCTGTTGAAACGCTTCCTGATGGATCTGCCGCGTGACATGTCGCGCAACCGCTTCCGCCGCCTTGGTCAGGCGCTCGTCCTGGCGCGTGAATGGCCGGACAACGGGCAGTGGCTGCACGCACATTTCATCCACACGCCCGCATCTGTCACTGAATATGCAAGCATTCTGACCGGCGTGCCCTGGACCGTCTCGGCACATGCCAAGGACATTTGGACTTCGCCCGACTGGGATCTGAGCGTGAAGCTCGACAGCGCGCGCTGGGCCGTCACATGCACCAGGACCGGTTACGAGCATATGCGCGAGCTGAGCAGCCGCCCGGATACAGTGCATCTTAGCTATCACGGACTCGATCTTGCCCGGTTCGCCCCTTTCGAAGGGCTGCGCTCAAAGCGGGATGGCACCGACCCTGCCGACCCCGTTTTTCTCTTGAGTGTCGGCCGTGCGGTCGAAAAGAAGGGCTACGACGTCCTGCTGCGCGCCCTCGCCTTGCTTCCTAAATCCCTGCAATGGCGCCTCGAGCACATCGGCGGCGGCGAGGAGCTTGCGAAACTCAAGGCGCTCGCTTCGGAACTTGGCCTCGCTGGCAAGATCACCTGGAAAGGCGCGCTGGCCCAGGAGGATGTGCTCGACCACTACCGCCGCGCCGATGTCTTCGCACTTGCCTGCCGCATTGCGGCCAACGGTGATCGCGACGGCCTGCCGAACGTCCTCGTCGAGGCATCGAGCCAGCGTCTGGTGTGTATTTCCACCGAGGTGTCAGGCGTTCCGGAACTTCTGACGAATGGCGAGGACGGTTTTACCGTTCCACCGGAGGACCCCCGGGCACTGGCCGACGCGCTTGAAACAGCGATCTGTGATCCTGCGCTCCGAAGCCGCCTCGGCGACGCAGCTGAAAAACGCGTGCGCGAGCGTTTCGACTATCAGTCGAGCATAAAGCAGCTGGCCTACCTCTTTGAAGACGAATGGCAGAAGTCCTGATGACGGCAAAGAACATTTTCTTTTATGTTCAACACCTGCTCGGCATCGGCCATATCGCCCGTGCAAGCCGCATCGCCAGCGCTCTGGCAAGGGACGGCTTCGACGTGACCGTCGTCACCGGGGGCTTGCCTGTTCCGGGTTTTCCGGGCGAAGGGGTGAAAACCCTGGCGCTGCCGCCTGTCGTCGCAAGCAATGCCGGCTTCTCAGGCCTGGCGGACGCCGAGGGCAATGTAGCCGGCGAAGAGTTTCTTTCAGCGCGTCGCGATCTGCTGCTTGCTGCTTTTGAAAAGGCAAGGCCGGATGCTGTCATCGTTGAGGCCTTCCCATTCGGCAGGCGCCAGATGCGCTTCGAACTGCTGCCTTTGCTCGATTTAATCGAAAGGAGCAATCCACGGCCGAAGCTCTTCAGTTCCGTACGCGACATCCTGCAGGAAAACCGCAAGCCAGGGCGCGACGCAGAAACCGCCGGGCTTGTGAAGCGGCACTTCGATGCCGTGCTCGTTCATGGTGATCCCGATTTCGTGCGGCTTGAAGACACCTTTCCGCTGGCGGCCGAGATCGCCGACAAGGTACGCTACACCGGCCTGGTTACGCCGCCGCCGGCCGCCGAGCCGAGCGAGACCTTTGATATTATTGCCTCTGCCGGCGGCGGAGCCGTTGGCCTCGAGCTGATCCGCGCAGCGCGCGATGCGGCCGCAATGCTTCCCGGAGGCCACCGCTGGCTGCTCGTCACCGGGCCCAATCTGCCGGAATCCGACTTCGTTTCATTGGGCCGGGAAGCCCCTGCCAACGTAACGCTTGCGCGCTTCCGAAAGGATTTCCCCTCGCTCTTGCGTGGCGCGAAAGTCTCGATTTCACAGGCGGGCTACAATACGGTCGGCGATCTCCTGCGAACGGATTGCCGCGCGATCCTCATCCCCTTTGTTGCCGGCGGCGAGACGGAACAGACCGTGCGGGCCGAGCGCCTGCTGGCGATGGGCCTTGCTGCCATCCTCCCGGAACAGGGATTGACCGCCGAGCGGGTGGCTGCGGCGGTCACGGAGGCGCTTTCGGCGCCAGCGAGAAAGGAAGCGGAACTCGATCTGACCGGCGCCGAGACAACCGCTTCGATCATTCGCTCGATGCTCGGTTGAATTGCTCGCCTATTACGAAAGTCCTATGATATAAGTGAGCTCTGGGGAGAATCGGCATTCAACAGTAATCCGCTTCGCCTTGATTTCATTTCGACATCGGGGGCCGGTTGCATGAATCTGTTTTCTGCATCTCCTCTTCCGAACGGCCCTACTCTCGGCCTCACTCCTTCCCAACTGGCTGACGGTTAGCAATGGAAAAAAGCCTCGCCCGCTACATCTGGTCGAACACGCGGCTGCAACAACTTTGGATCCTGGCTGTCGTTGCCGTTTCGATGATCCCCTACTTCTTGTCCTTCGATCTGCCGAAACAGATCGTCAACGGACCGATTCAAGGTGATGGCTTCGACAACGCAAACGCGACGCAGACCTTCATGCATATTGCCTATGACATCCCGCTGATCGGGCATGTCGAATTCTTCGAGGGTATCCAGCTCAACCGGCTGCAGATGTTGATGGCGCTCAGCCTGGTCTTCCTGGCGCTCGTGGTTCTGAACGGTCTCTTCAAATTCTATATCAACACTTACAAGGGCCGGCTGGGCGAACGGATGCTGCGGCGTATCCGATTCGAGTTGATCGACAGGGTTCTTAGATTTCCGCCCGCTCATTTCAAGCGCGTGAAATCCGCTGAAGTTGCCACGATGATCAAGGATGAGGTGGAGCCGATGGGCGGCTTCACGGGCGATGCTTTCGTCGCGCCTGCCCTTCTCGGCGGCCAGGCGCTGACGGCACTCGCGTTCATCATTGTCCAGAATTTCTGGCTGGGCATGATCGCGGCAGGGATCGTTGGCGTTCAGGCGGTCATCATTCCCCGGATGAGGAAGCGCCTGCTCGAGCTCGGCCGCCAGCGCCAGCTCACCGCCCGAGAGCTTTCCGGCCGCGTCGGCGAAATTGTCGATGGCATAGGTACGATTCACTCCAACGATACCTCGAACCTTGAACGAGCGGACATCGCCTCCCGCCTCGGCCTGATCTTCTCGATCCGCTACGATCTTTATCAGTGGAAGTTCCTGGTGAAGTTCCTGAACAACTTCCTCGCTCAGGTGACGCCCTTCCTCTTTTACGCGATCGGCGGCTATCTGGCGCTGCAGGGACGCCTCGATATCGGCCAGCTCGTCGCCGTCATCAGCGCCTATAAGGATCTTCCGGGACCACTGAAGGAACTGATCGACTGGGACCAGATGCGCCAGGACGTTCAGGTGAAATACCAGCAGGTTTATGAGCAGTTCAATGTCGAACCGCTTATCGAGAGCCGTATCCAGGAAATCCCGACGGACACGATCGTTCCGCTGACGGCGGCGCTCATCGTCAGCAATCTTGCCATCAGCGACGATAGCGGCGCGCGCCTGGTCGATCACGTCTCGGCCGAGATCAAGCCGAACGAGACGGTAGCGGTCGTCGGCCCGAATGGCAGCGGCGCGGAAGCCTTTGCAGACGCGCTTGGCCGCATCGTCTGGCCGGACGCCGGCCGGATCACCATCGACGGTCGCGACCTGCTGGAGCTTCCGGAGTCGATTACGGGCCGACGGATTTCCTATGCCTCTGCCGATACGTATTTCTTCCACGGCACGCTGCGCGACAATCTTGTCTACGGTCTAAAGCATGCGCCGCTGACCGACCCCGGATACGAGGACCAGGCCGCGCAGGAATTCAAATGGCATGCGGCCGAGGCGCTCAAGGCAGGCAACCCGGTGCTCGATCTCAATAGCGACTGGGTGGACTATAGCGCGGCCGGGGCAACCGGGCCGGAAGACCTGCTCAAGGCGATCCGTCCGGTGCTCGATGCCGTCCTGATCTCGCAGGACATCCTGGACCTTGCACTCCGCTCGACGGTCAACACCGCCGCCCATGTGGCGCTGGCCGACCGCATCGTCGATCTGCGTCGGTCGTTGCGAGAACGCATGAAAGAGGAGAGCCTCGACAACATCGTCGTGCCCTTTGACTTCGACAGCTATAATTCCCAGGCGACAGTCGGCGAGAACCTGCTTTTCGGCACGATGAAGCGGCCGATGATGACGAATCGCAGACTTGCAGCACACCCCTATTTCCAGCAGCTTTTCCGCGAAACCGGGCTCAGCAACGACCTCTATGCGATGGGTCTGGAGATCGCCGAGAACGCCGTCGAACTCTTCCACGATCTGCCGCCGGATCACCCCTTCTTCCAGCAGCTGACCTTCATGACGGCGGATGATATTCCGACCTATCAGGCATTGCTGCAAAAATTGCAGAGCCGCAGGTTCGAGGATGCGACCGCGGACGAGCGCTCGATGATTATCCGGCTGAGCTTTGCCTATATCGAGCCGCGCCACCGCTTCGGCTTGCTGACCGATGAGCTGATGGCAAAGATCGTGGGCGCCCGCAAACAGTTTCACGAGCATATTCCGGCCGATCTCGCTGCACTCATCGAGCGCTATGATCCCGAACGCTTCACGTCGTCAGCGTCGCTGATGGACAATGTGCTGTTCGGCCGCATTGCCTATCAGCAGGCAGACGCCTCCGACCGCATCCGCACCATCATGGCTGATCTCTTCGATGCGCTCGATCTTTTTGACGACGTGCTTTCGATCGGCCTTGAATTCGACGTCGGCTCCGGCGGTAAGCGATTGACGATGGTCCAGCGCCAGAAGCTCAACCTTGCCCGTGCTCTCCTGAAACGTTCGGACTACTTCATCTTCAACCGGCCGCTTCCAGCGCTCGATCAGCGTTTGCAGGACCAGATCATTCGCAATGTCATCCAGGACTTGCACGAGGAGGGCAAGCGCCCAGCGATCGTCTGGGTGCTTTCGAATGCAAGACTTGCGGAAATCTTCGACCGGATTTTTCTATTCGATCGTGGTGACCTGGTGGAGGCCGGAATCTATCCGGAACTTTCCGAGAAAAACGGTATGTTCAAGGAACTGTTATCGTAATATTCTAATGGGGCGGCATAGAACGGCATTCTTGCGAGGGAATGTCCGTAGAGTTTTTGAAAGCGCATTCTCCTACGGCAGGAGAAGCGGTAAGGGGTAAAACACTCATGCTGTTGAGAGATGAAGTCGAAATGCTGCGTCGGGTGCCGATCTTTTCAAGGATTGCCCCGGCCAAACTCAAGCTTTTGGCTTTCACCTCGGACCGGATGACCTACAAGTCCGGCCAAGATCTTTTCCAGCAAGGCGATCCCGGCGACGCCGCCTATGTCGTGCTTTCCGGCACGGCCGACATTCTGGTGCACTCGCCGGCGGGCGACATAAAGGTCGCCGATGTAGAGGTTAATTCCATCGTCGGCGAAATCGCTATTCTCTGCGACGTATCGCGCACCGCAACCGTGCGTGCGACCTCGCCGCTCGAAGTGCTGCGTATCAGCAAGGAACATTTCCTGAAGCTGCTCAGCGATTTTCCCGAGATCGCAGTCGAGATCATGCGCGTCCTTGCCGATCGGCTGAACCATACGACCGCAGAGTTGACGGCAGCCCGTGCCAAACAGCCGCAAGCGGCCTTCCAGTAAATTTCGATAGATTCCAGCCCAAAAACCCACACGGCTTTCGCCGGCAAGCGGGTGCCAGCGCCCAGCTTCTGCGCGCGATCAGCAAGGCCGGCATGAATCGCGGATCATCAGGCGTCCTGCCAGCACGATCTTCCGGCTCGGCGGCTCATTGCGCCCGGCAATTCTTTCAAGGATCAACTGTGCCGCCTGCTCCCCGATGGCATGGACCGGCTGGGCAATCACCGTCAGGTTTGGTTGGAAAACATCTGCCCAGGGGAAGTCGTCGAAGCTCGAGACCGAAATGTCGTCGGGGCAGCGCAGGCCCATGTCGCGGATCGCCCTCATAACGCCGATCACCATGAGGTTGTTGGCGGAGAAGAGCGCGCTTGGCCGCTCGGGCTGTACCAGGAGCTGCATGGCGGCATTATAAGCGTCGCGTTCCCGGAAGTTGCCGAACCGGATCAGTTCATCACTCAACGGGATGCCCGCGGCTTCGAGAGCTGCTTTGTAGCCGGCAAGACGGCTCCGACCGGTCCAGGTGTCGGGCGAGCCGGAAATATATCCGATCCGGCGGTGACCGAGGCCTATGAGATAGTTGATGGCGTCATGCACCGCACGCTGATTGTCGAGCACGACGGCATCGGCATCGATGCCGTTGCAAATCCGGTCGATGAGCACGGTCGGGATGTCGGTTTTTGCGAGCGAACGTTCGAGGGCATGGTCGTCGCCGGCCGGCGCGATTATGAGGCCATCCACCATGCGGTCGAGCAGGAGTGAAATCTGTTCGTCCTGCAAAACGGGATCCTCGTCGGTGCAGCAGAGCATGACCGCATAGCCCGACCGGTGAAGGACATCCTGGATCACCGAAGTCACATCGGTGAAGAAGGGGTTGGTGATGTCGGCGATGACGAGGCCAACCGTCTTGGTCGTGCCTATCTTCAGGCTGCGGGCGATGGCATTGCGCTTGTAGCCGATCGACTGGATTGCGTGCTCAATCCTGCCGCGCAGCTCAGTGCTGACCGGTGCCGTGCCGTTGACGAAGGCGGAGACGGTCGCAACCGAGACTCGCGCTGTCGCCGCGACGTCGAGCATCGTCGGTGCCGATTTTCTTCGCTTTGACGAAACCGGGTCCATTTTCGAAACGTTTAGAATGCCAATTTCGCTAATACTTACGATATTGGCATCTTTTGGGCAATATCGCAAAATCGCCATCCTCGGAATCGCTTGACAGAATCTAAACGTTTAGATTAGCTTTCTTTCTTCGCTTGTAGCCGCCGCGAGACAGAGATGGGGGGAGGCCGTCATTGTCATGCAGGACGACGCGAATGCTTTTCCCGGGGGCGTCGTTGCGCCTCATCTCCCTGGCGCGCCATTGCTGGCTGCTAGGGAGATTTTCAAGACATTTGGCGGCATCACGGCGCTTGGCGGCGTGAGCTTCGACCTTGTGTCCGGCGAGATACACTCGCTGATGGGGGAGAACGGCGCCGGCAAGTCGACACTGATGAAGATCCTGTCCGGCGTTTATTCCGACTATGACGGAACGATCGAGATCGACGGCAGAAGGATCCGCTTTGCCAGCGTGCGAGATGCCGAGGCGGCCGGTGTGGCAATCATCCACCAGGAGCTCAATCTCGTCCCCGAACTGACGATCGCAGAGAACATGTTCCTCGGGCGCGAGCCGCTGATCGGCGGCCTTTTCGTTGACCGCAAGACCTGCCTTCGTGAAGCGCAGACGCTGCTTGCCCGCCTCGGAATCCAACTCGACCCGGAGGCGAGGATCAGCACGCTGAGGGTTGGCGAGCAGCAACTCGTCGAGATCGCGAAAGCGCTCTCGCTCGATGCTCGCGTTCTGATCATGGACGAGCCGACGTCTGCTCTGTCGCCGGGGGAATGCGAGCGATTGTTCGCGATCATGCGGCAGCTCGCCGCCTCAGGGGTCGGCATCATTTATATATCCCACCGCATCGACGAAGTGATGCAGTTGAGCGATCGCGTGACGGTGTTCCGCGACGGCCGTCACGTTTGGACCAGGGCGATGGCTGACATTGACGAGGATCAGATCATCTCCGCCATGGTGGGTCGCAATCTCCACCGGTCCGAACACGCCCGGGACGGCGCCGATGTGGGTCGTGCGGCCGTGCTTTCGGTCCGCGACCTCACGCTCGCGATTTCGGATCGCCGCGGCTGGAAGCAGGTGCTGCGGGGCGTCACCTTCGATGTTGCAGCCGGTGAAATTCTCGGGATCGGCGGCTTGCTCGGCGCAGGCCGGACGGAAATCCTGCAGGCGATTACGGGCGCGACGGAGGGTCAGGTCGGCGGGCAGATTCTCATCGAAGATAGGCCGGTTGCCGTGACCTCGCCGGTCGATGCGCGTCGCCTCGGCATTGCCTATGTCACCGAGGATCGTAAGGTGCAGGGACTGCATCTTCATGACACGATCACCGATAATGTCGCCCTTCCGCGCGTCGGCCGGCTGGCGCGCTTCGGCATCCGCGACCTTTCGGGCGAGGAAGCGCTGGCGGCGAACGCCGTCCGCACCCTCGGCATCCGGGCGTCCGGCACGGATCAGGTGACCGGTACGCTGTCGGGCGGCAATCAGCAGAAAGTGGTGATCGGCAAATGCCTTGCCGCCAATCCTCGGATCCTGCTTCTCGACGAGCCGACCCGCGGCATCGATGTTGGCGCCAAGAGTGAGATCTACGAGCTGATCTTCCGGCTCGCAGGCGAAGGCATGGCAATCGTCGTGGTAAGTTCGGAAATGCCGGAGCTGCTGCATCTGGCGGACCGCATCCTCGTTATGTCGGAGGGCCGGCAGACCGGCATCCTCGACCGGGGCATGGCGAGTGAGGAGCGCATCATGCAGCTCGCAGCGCCGCGTGCGCTGAGAAGGCAGGGAAAGGTGACTGCATGACGGTCATGAAACTCGTTTCACGCACGAAGCTTTACTGGGGGCTGATCGCCATCTTCCTGATCGGCGTGACCTTGTCGCCCGTGACCTCGTCAGGAAGGAACATCTTCCTTTCGAGCGGCAACCTGCTCGATGTGCTTCGGCAGGTTTCCACGACCGGGCTGATCGCCACCGGCATGACGGCCGTCATCATCACCGGCGGTATCGATCTCTCGGTCGGTTCGCTGATGGCAATCTGCAGCGTCATCTGCGCCATGCTGCTTACCGTGCCGGGCGATACGCCCGCCTTCTTCGTCGGCGTTCCTGCCACGCTGCTCGCAGCCCTCGTGATCGGTGCGGCGGTGACGCGCTTCGTCTTCCTGAACATCGAGAAGAGCCGCACCGGCGTCGCCCATGGCCGCGACCTCACGCTCGATGCGACACGCGGCATCTATGTTCCGGCTTTCGTTGGTCTCGGCATCGCAGCACTTCTGCTTTTCTTCCTGCTGCCGCAGAGCGAGAGCAAGTTCGGCGTGCTCGGCGTACTCTTGGTCGTGCCGGCGGTCGGGCTGCTCTTCGGCGCTATCAACGGCGTGATCATCGTGGTGGGTCGGCTGCAGCCCTTCATCGTGACACTGGCGATGATGGTAACGGCGCTCGGCATCGCACGCCTGACGGCGGGACAAAACAATGCGGTACTACCCGTCTATACCGGCTCCAACGCGACGGCTGATTTCGATATCCTGCGCTCGCTTGTCTTCGGCATCATCCCGATGCCCGGCATCTTCTTCATAACCGCAATCGTGCTCTACGGCGTGGTGCTGAAGTTCACGCCCTTCGGCCGCTTTGTCTATGCGATCGGCGGCAACGAAGAGGCGGCGCGGCTATCGGGCATCGACAGCGGCAGGGTCAAGATCGTCACCTATGCCATGTCCGGTCTGCTCGCGGGCATCGCGGCAATCCTCTACGTCGCGCAATATCGGCAGGGAAAACCCGATGCCGGCGCGGGACTGGAACTCGATGCCATCGCCGCAGTGGTCATCGGCGGCACAAGCCTCATGGGTGGCCGCGGCAGCCTCGCCGGCACCTTCTGCGGCGTGCTGATCTTTGGCCTGCTATCCAACATCCTGCAACTCCACAACATCAACTCGAACCTTCAGCTTGTGCTGAAGGGTCTCATCATCATCGGCACAGTGCTCGTTCAGGAGCGCAATGCACGCGATATTCTTGCGCGCTTCCGGCTCACCATGCCGCGGCACGCGAGATCGGAGGCGTCCGGGGAGGAGCGTCCGCCTAAGGAGACAATGTCTCTCAACACTGGAGGAAACGGAAATGAAACGTCGTGACATGTTGAAGATGGCGGTCGTTACAGCCGCGCTTTTCGCCACCACATCGCTTGTCGCCTCGCATGACGCGATGGCGCAGGACAAGAAGTTGCGCATCGGGTTCTCGCAGGCGACCACGATCGAGCCTTGGCGCGCCCAGTTCAACAAGGACATCATCGCTGAGGCCGCCAACCATCCCGAGGTCGAGCTGATCATCACCGATGGCGAGGACAAGACGGAAAAGCAGGTGGCCGATGTCGAGAACCTGATCCGCCAGGAAGTCGATGCCATTCTGATCTCGCCGAAGGAATCCGCCGGACTGACCGGCGTCGTGTTGCAGGCGATCGACGCCAAGATCCCCGTCTTCGTGCTCGACCGCAACGTCGACACCGACAAATACATCCAGTTCGTCGGCGGCGACAACAAGCTGATCGGCCGCGCGGCGGGCGAATATGCGGTGGAACTGCTCGGCGGCAAGGGAAAGGCGACTGGCAACGTCGTGGAGATCTGGGGCGGTATGGGCACGCAGCCGGCGCATGACCGGCACGACGGTTTCCATGAGTTCACCGACAAGGAGCCGGGCATCAAGAACCTGCTTGACCAGCAGTCGGGCGACTGGAAGCAGGATCAGGCCTATAACATCATGGCGACCGCGTTGCGCAACAACGAGAAGATCGATCTCGTTTATGGGCATAACGATCCAATGGCCTATGGCGCCTATCTCGCCGCCAAGGATGCTGGCAGGGAGAAGGAAATCAAGTTCATCGGCATTGATGCGCTGCCGGGCGAAGGCGTGACCTGGGTGAAGAACGGCGAACTGACCGCCACCTTCCTCTACGCTACTCCTGGTGCGGAAGGCCTGCGTCAGGCGATCAAGCATCTTAACGGCGAAAAGGTAGAAAAGACCGTCGTCCTCGATACGATGAAGGTAACCAAGGAGAATGCCGAACAGGTGCTCAAGGAAAAGGGCATGTAAGTCCGGTGCTGGACCAAAACGGACCGGCGTGCAGCGCCGGCCCGGCGCTCTTTAGTAGGCGTGCTTCATCAAGCACCTTGGAAGCGTCTCCGTTCTGTGAAGGGGACTGGACGCCTCACGCGAGCGACCCGAACATCAGTGCTGTTTAGCGCGATGGTGGTCGCTGGCGGCCGCCGCAGGGCATCCTCAGCCGCTCTGCCGCGCCGCATCTTCGAGCTTCGAGCGCAGCCACCGATGAGCTGGGTCATGACCAAAGCGATTGTGCCATACCATTTGAACGGGCGTCGCAGGCGCCGACCAGGGCAACTCCGAGACCGCCACGGAACCCGATCTGAGAAAGACATCCGCCAGCCTGGCGGGGGCGATCGCCGCCGCTGACGTTCCGGCCAGCAGCGTGGGAAGCGCGAGGAAGTGCGGCTGGACGACCTTCAGGTTCGGTGTCGCCCCGATCTTCGCGAATTCTCCCGCAAGCGTCGCGCGATCAAACATCTCCGTCCGCCGGGTCAAGCCGCGCTCGGATATCGGCCCATCCTCAATGCCGCCCGCTGCTACCACAAAGAGAGGAAGGGCGGAAAGCTGATCGACGGTGATGGGGCGACCGGCAAGGGGGTGATCAAGGGCGACCATCGCCACGTCCCGCTCATCAAAGAGCAGCTGGGCACGAAGACGATGGGGAATGTCCGAGAAGGAACCGAGAGCCACGTCAACCCGTCCCACATCTATCTGTGCTGTCAGGTCGATCCTTGTCGCAGGCAGGATCGTCACGCCCGCATGCGGTGCAAGTGACGCCAGGGCCCGAAGGAAATGCGGGACCACCACCGCCGTCATATAATCCGTCGCCGCTATGCAGAATTGGCGAGTAGAGGTTTCAGGTTCGAAGACCGGAGAGCCTATCGCCCGCTCGGCAGCCACCAGCGCATCCCGCACCGGCGGCGCCATTTCGGTCGCGCGCGCTGTCGGCGCCATTCCCGCAGCCGTACGGACGAAAAGCTCGTCGTTCAACAGGGCGCGCAGCCGAGAGAGCGCGTGACTAACCGCCGAGGGGCTGAGCCAGATCGCCTGGCCCGCACGAAGCACGTTTCGTTCCCGCATCACCGCATCGAAAACGACAAGAAGATTAAGGTCGAGGTTGTTCATGCACTCACAAGTTCGGTTGCACAAAGGCGCGCAATAATGCATGCCATGCATTTTCATATTGTCAACATTGCACTTCCTGAAACAAGCCGGCCGGGCGATGCTCGGGGTGTCGAACTACTAACGGACGCCAGCGATGACCAGCGACCCAGATACAGTCTCCGCCGTTGACCACGTCATGCGCGGTCGGTTTGCCAACCGGTTTTACGTGGATCGCACTGTAGACTTTGTGACGGTCACCCAGATCATCGACGTAGCACGTCATGCCGCGACAGGAGGGAATGTGCAGCCCTGGCGGGTACATCTGGTGACGGGCCATGCCAAAGCGGCGCTGGTCGGAGCGATCGGAGTTGCGCATGAGACCGAGGCCGGTGCCCACTCAGCCGAATACAATTATTTCCCGGAAAATCTGCCGGAGCTTTATGCGTCGCGCCGGCGGGAGTTCGGCGCCGTCTTTTATGGGTCGATTGGCATTGACGCCAAGGATCACGTCGCGCGCGCCGCGCAGACCGCGCGCAACTACCGGTTCTTCGGTGCTCCGGTCGGCCTCATCTTCACGATCGACCGACACCTGGAAAAGGGAAGCTGGCTCGACCTTGGCATGTTCATTCAGAACGTGATGCTGGCCGCGCGGGCACGCGGTCTCGACACCTGCGCCCAACAATTCTTCGCCCGCTACCATGCCGTCATCCGCCACCATCTGCCGCTCGCACCCGAGGAGATGGTGGTCTGCGGCATGTCGATGGGATTTGCCAACCCCGAAAGGTCACAGCAACGACCGCCGATGCCGAAAGCGCCGATCGAAGACATCGCTTCATTTCACGGCTTCTAAGCCCTTCCTGGAGGAACTTTCATGACTGAACGTGACGAACTGATCGAGGCAACAATTGCTTTCATCGATGAGATAAAAGACAAGACGCCGGGCGCGGAAATGGAGCGTTGGCTGAACGACAAGCACGGTCCTGGCAGTGCGATCTACGAAGACCTCGCACGCCGTGTGAGGCGCGGCGTCGAGGACGGCTGGGCAGCCGACGTCGAGATCAGCGGGCGGCATTACCGGCGCAGCCGTCTTCTCGAGCCTTCCGCGAGAACGCATTATTTCAGTCTAACGACCGTCTACATGGACAGCCGTCAGGGCCGCCTCCCCGCCGACCAGAAGCCGGATTTGGCTCACGCTTTCCGGGGAGACTATCATCTCCATCCGTATGGCGAGTTCAACCTCGTTGTGCCATTGGAGCCGACCGCCGAACTGATGGGGCCGCTGGGATGGCGGCATGCCGGATGGACGGCGCCCGCCCCCGGCAGCCATCACTATCCCGAGGCCAGGGGCGGCGCGCTGATTGCCTTCTTCCTCCTGCCTTCCGGGCGCATCTCCTATGACATCGAGGCACCGGACAGCTGACTTGGTCAGATGAATCCATCCGCCAGCAGACCGGAACGCAAGCTTGTCGTCGATGGTTGTGTCCATGGCTGTGCGGCAGTCTTCCTTTCCAGCTAGCATTGATGAGGCATCCGTGCCGAACAGCACGGATGCCTTTACTAATGGTAAACGGGAAAGCTTGATGGGCTACCCCGATGGCTTTTCTGAAAACCACCTAAGCACCCTTTGGACGCAGGATTCTAATCGCAATGGACGAGGCTGGCGCTTCTGCTTGCCTGGCTATTCGGCTGATTAGGCCACGGAGATGGATGCGTACGCTCCCTACTCCCGACACGACGGTCAGAGACCCAGGAAACCAATTCCAGATCCGCAAAGCAGGGAGTCCCTGATTGAAAGGAGCGGCCATTCGATATATATGACATAATTGAAAATCTTTGAGGAATTCATGCAAGTCGAGCTTCCGATCGAAACCATCGCAGAAAGCAGTTACCGGCGGATACGTGGCGACATCATTTTTGGCCGTCTGCTTCCGGGCCAGAAGCTGAAACTCGATAATTTGAAGGCCTACTACGAGACCAGCGTCAGCACGTTGCGGGAGATCCTGAACCGCTTGACATCCGAAGGGCTTGTTGTGGCGGAAGGCCAGCGCGGTTTCGAAGTTGCCCCGATATCGGTTGCCGACCTTCGGGAGATTGCGGCACTTCGGCTATTGTTGGAGGAGCACGCGCTTGAGCAGTCGTTTGACCAGGGCGACGTGGAATGGGAGGCCCGGCTCGTGTCCGCCCATTACAAACTGGCGCGAATGGAAAAGATGATGGCTTCGGGCGACACCAGCAGAGCCGAAGACTGGAAACGCTACGACTGGGAATTTCATCAGGCCCTGATATCCGCCTGCGGATCCCGTCTGCTCATGGAGACACATTCCGCCGTCTTCGACAAATATTTGCGGTATCAGATGGTTGCCCTCTCTTATCGTGGAGATGTCGCGGAACAGGAGCATAGGCAGCTTCTGGGCGCCGCGTTGCAGCGTGACAGCAAGACCGCAAAGAAAGTCCTTCAGCGCCACATCCAGGCAGGGGTGGAGCACGCGCTCGGAAAAGGACTGCTATCAGCCCTTCCCTCGCAAGCAGGATAGCGTCTTGCCGCACTCGCATGCTTGCGCGAAGCAGAGGATTACATGCTCAAAAATACTGGTGAACCTTCGGAGACCGTGAGCGACGTCGTGTTCCGGCAGATCCGTCAAGATATCATCTCGGGGGCCCTGGCGCCCGGTGCGAAAATCAAACTGGAGCAAGCCAAGGAACGCTACTCGATCAGCGTTTCGTCGCTGCGCGAAATACTGAGTCGCCTGACCACGGAGAACCTGGTGCTGGCCGAGGGGCAGCGCGGCTTCGAGGTCAGCCCTGCGTCCCGCAAAGAGCTTGAAGAGCTCGCCGACCTGCGCACGGTGCTGGAAACCCATGCGATCGGCCTGTCCTTCGCGGCCGGAAATCTCGAGTGGGAGGGGCGCATCGTTGCAGCCCACCACAAGCTGGCGGCGGCGGAGAGGAAGTTGCTTGCAGGCGATGCGTCACGCACCATCGACTGGGTTCGCTATGACTGGGAATTTCACCAGGCGATCGTCTCGGCCTGCAATTCCGCGACGCTGATGGCGGCGCTTTCTTCCGTGTTCGACCGGTTTTTGCGTTACCACATGCTGGCCCAGAGCTTTCGCGGCAAGGCCGTCGTCGACGACCACAAGCTCCTGTTCGAACTCGCCCTGAGGCGCGACATCGAGGGGGCTCGAGCCGTCATCCGCCGGCACGTCCAGAGCGGCGTGGAACATGTCCTGAAAAGCGGGTGTATTGCCTGACGGCAGGCATCAACCGGCATCCTTGGGAATGCCTTCGGGACGCATCTGCTTTTTGAGGGCGGCAATGCGGAAAATGGCATTGGACGCACCGTAGCCGCGGTAGCCGCGGCGCTCGACGATCTCGAAGAAGAAGCCCTCGCCATATGTGCCGCTATAGAGCTGGAAATATTCGCCATGCTCGTCGCGGTCGTAGAGGATGTTTTCTGCTTTCAGCCGCTCGGTGAGGTCGGGATCCAGACCGAAGCGGGCCTCGACGTCGTCGTAGTAGTTTGGCGAGATATGGAGCGCCTTGAAACCTCTCTCCCGAAGAGCATGGGCGGTGGCGAATATGTCGTTGGTCGAGAAGGCCAAATGCTGGATTCCCGAGCCGAATTTCTCAGCGATGAAATGACCGGCGAGCGTGCGGCGATTTTCCGCCCCGTTCATCGTGATGCGCAGCGTACCGGACTCATTCTCGACAACCTGGCTGCGCACGACGCCGCTCGGATCGATGATATCGACCATCGGCGTCTTCCTGGTCTCGAAGATCGAGGTGTAGAAGAGCAGCCAGGTCAGCATTTCGTCATAGGCAACTGTCTGGGCGATATGATCGATCTGCTGCAGGCCGGCATCAGCAGCACGACCATTCTTCTCCGAAACGGGCTCGAAATCGATCTCCGAGAAGCGGCCGAGCGGGCTCTTGTCATCGATGAGGTAGACGAGGCCGCCGCCAACGCCGCGAATGGCGGGAAACTCCAGTTCCCCATCGGCGACAGGCTGGCGGAAGGGCTCGGCATCGAGCGCCAGCGCGCGCCGATAGGCTTCGGCAGCATCATCCATGACGAGCGCGAGCGCATAGGCAGATGTACCGTGGACCGCATAGGCCGCGTTCGCAAAGCCAGCAGTATCGACATTGACGAGAATGCGGATATCGCCCTGTTCGAACAGCGTCACCTTCTTGGAGCGATGGACAGCAGCCTTGCGGAAGCCGAGGGCCCCGAGCAGGGCGATCAGCTCGACGGCCTCATCTTCATCGGTGGCAAATTCGACGAAACCGACACCTTTGACGGCAGCGCGTTCTGGCATGGGAACGCCGATCGGCGTCTGGACGTTCCGGCGAACCTGATCGGCCAGATAGATTAGCGACCGGTGGCCGTCGGCGGCAATTGCTCGCGTGGAGCCGCCACGGAACTGGTCGTTGAAGATCTCCAGCGAGAAATAACCATCATAGCCTGTCGAGGCCACAGCCTCGGTAAAGGCCGTGACGGGCAGATCGCCTTCGCCCGGCATATTGCGGAAATGACGACTCCAATAGAGCAGATCCATATCGATCAGCGGTGCATCCGCCAATTGGACGATGAATATTTTCTCCTTTGGAATCGAACGGATCGAGTTGATGTCGATCTTTCGTGACAGGGAATGGAAGCTGTCGAGAATAAGTCCGACATTGGGATGATCGGCGCGGCGTACGATCTCCCAGGCGTCGCGATGGTCATTGACATAACGCCCCCAGGCGAGCGCCTCGTAACCTATCTTCAGGCCACGTTTGGCTGCGCGCTCGCCAAGCTCGTGAAAGTCGGCGGCCGCGCGGTCAATGCCGCCGAGGGCCGCCTGCGAGACGTTCGAGCAGACGAGAACCATGTCGGTTCCGAGTTCCTGCATGACGTCGAACTTACGTTCGGCCCGATCGAAGGTGCGGCTTCGCAACGCATCCGGCATGCCTTCGAAATCGCGGAAGGGCTGAAAAAGCGTTATTTTCAGCCCCAAATCATTCGCCATCCTGCCAACATCAGCAGGGCTCCCGTCGAAGGCCAGGAAGTCGTTTTCGAAGATCTCGACGCCATCGAAGCCCGCCTGCGCGATGGCTTCGAGTTTCTCCGGCAGTTCACCGCTCAGCGTTACCGTCGCAATCGAGGTCTTCATGATCAACAACCCTTTCCATCGGCAAGACGAGGGCCAGTTGGCTGACTTGAATACAGCCGCCAACCTCCTCCTCATGGCATTATGTCAAATGTCGTGAGCATTTCAATTCAATTGATCAAATCAAAAGTATCATATGATTTTTAAAAACTATGTTGATTTACGCCCAATCCTCTGGCAAACACGTATCATACAGTCGGGAGAGGATGGCTGTTGGGTCGAAGACGACCGCAAAAGGAGGAGGAATCAATGTTCAAGTCGATGCTGACGCGCCGAAATGCCATGCTGGGGGCCGCCGCTATCGTGGCTGCCATCGGGCTCGCAAAGCCGGCGGCCGCCATCACGCCGGAGGAGATCAAGGCCAAAGGAAAGCTCGTCGTTGGCATCCAGGGCGACAACCCGCCGTGGGGCTTCGTGACGAGCGCAGGCAAGCAGGACGGTCTCGACGCCGATATCGCATCGCTCTATGCCAAGGAACTGGGCGTGTCGGTCGAGTTCGTGCCTCTTGAAGTCAACAACCGTATCCCGGCCCTGACGACGGGTCGCGTCGACGTACTCTTCGCGACAATGGCGATGCTACCGGATCGCGCCAAGGCTGTTCAGTTCAGCAAGCCTTATGTTGCCAACGCCATCGTCCTGATCGCCCCGAAAACGATGTCGATCAAGACCAATGACGATATGGCCAATCTTTCGATCGGCGTCGCCAAGGGCGCGGCCCAGGACACGCAGGTCACCAAGAACGCACCACAAAGCGCAACGATCCGCCGCTTTGATGGTGACGCGCCCAGCGTCCAGGCTCTGGTGTCCGGGCAGGTGCAGGCGCTTGGCGGCAACATCTTCTACATGGACCGTGTCGAAAAAGCGCGTCCGGGCGAATTTGAAAACAAGCTCGAATTCCAGAAGCTCTACAACGGCGCCTGCACGCGCCTTGGCGAGAAGGAAATCAACGCCTCGATCAATGCCTTCATCGATAAGATCAAAGCGAACGGTGAGCTCAAGAAGATCTACGACAAGTGGATGAAGGTGCCGGTTCCGGAATTCCCCGCGAGCCTCGACGGCATTCCGTTCACCGTCAACTGAGCCACTCGCTCCTTCAGCAAAGGCAAAACGGGCGGGCATCGCGATGCCCGTCAACGGAATTGCCCTGCCAAAGGCTAGACCTGGCGCGTTTCGAGGAGCGCGATCATGAACAAGACGATATTTGTGCTCAACGGGCCGAACCTGAATCTTCTTGGCCAGCGGGAGCCAGCCATTTACGGCACGGCGACGCTCGCCGATATCAAGGAAAAATGCCTCGCCAAGGCGAAAACTTTGGGCTTCGACGTCGACTTTCGCCAGACAAATTTCGAGGGTGAGCTCGTGGAGAGCGTGCATCAGGCGCGCAACGAGGCCTGCGGCATCATCATCAATCCTGCCGGCTATACCTTCACATCGATCGCCCTGCTCGACGCGCTGAAGACGTTCGATCCGCCGAAAATCGAGCTGCACATATCGAACGTCCATGCCCGCGAAAGCATCTATCACAATTCGTTGGTCTCACGTGTCGCCACCGCGATCATGATCGGCTTCGGCGCAAACGGATACGAATTGGCGATCCAGGCGATGGCCGGCATGGTCAAACGCGGCTGAGGAGAGGCGATGAACTACACCCTGGATTTCACGCCAGTCATCGACGGCTTGCCTGGCCTGCTGCTTGGCTGTCTCGGCACGTTCCTGCTTGCCATTTGCGGCATGCTGCTGGCAATCGTGATCGGCATCGGCGGCGTCGCGTTGCGGGATTCGCCGTTCAAGCCGCTGCGCTGGCTGATCATCGGTTTCGTCGAACTCATCCGCAACACGCCGTTTTTGGTGCAGATCTTCTTTCTTTACTTCGCGCTGCCGCTTGCCGGTATCCGGCTCGACCCAACGCCGACGGCGATCATCGCGCTCGGCATCAATGGCGGCGCCTATGCCATCGAGATTATCCGCGGTGGCGTCCAGTCCATCCCTAGGGGGCAGATGGAGGCAGGGCTGGCGCTCGGTCTGCACAAGGCGCAGGTCTTCCGGCTGATCATCCTCAAGCCGGCGCTACGGGCGATTTATCCGTCGCTGACGAGCCAATTCGTGCTGCTGACGCTGTCGACCAGCATTGCTTCGGCGATCTCGGCCTATGAATTGACATCCGTCTCGCAACGCATCGAGTCGGAAAGCTTCAGGAGCTTCGAGGTCTATTTCACGGTCCTGATCTTCTACCTCGTCATTTCCTGGCTGATGATGCGCCTCTTTGCGCTCTTTTCGGCCCGCTATTTCACTTATCCGGTCAAGTAGGAGCTACCATCATGGGCAGCGAAGAATTCGTTTTCCTTTTGATCGGCCTGAAATGGACCGTCCTTCTGTCCGCCGTCGGGTTCGTCTGCGGTTGCATAGCTGGGCTTGGCGTCGCCTTGGCGCGCACGTCCGAGCTACCGGTGCTGGAACGCGCTACGGCCGGCTACATCGCCTTATTTCAGGGCACGCCGCTGCTGATGCAGCTTTTCGTCGCCTATTACGGTCTGGCTTTAATCGGCCTGAAGCTCGACGCCTGGCTGTCTGTCGCCATAGGATTGACGTTGCACGCCAGCGCCTATCTGGGCGAGATCTGGCGAGGTTCGATTGAGGCCGTGCCGCGCGGCCAGACCGAGGCCGCAAAGGCGCTCAGCCTCAAATATGTCTGGCGGATGAAGGACGTGATCCTGCCTCAGGCGCTGCGCATCTCGCTGCCGGCAACGATTGGCTTCCTCGTGCAGCTCATCAAGGGAACCTCGCTGGCCTCGATCGTTGGCTTCACGGAGCTCACCCGCGCCGGCAACATCATCTCCAACCAGATCTTTGAGCCGCTGACGGTCTTCGGGATCGTAGGCGCCTTGTACTTCCTGATGTGCTGCCCGCTGACGATCTTCGGCGCGCGCCTCGAAAAGCGATTTGCCGTGTCGGCCCGCTGATGACGCTCAAGCGAAACCACGAGAGATCGATGGAATTCAGACCATGACCAATGCTTCTGCATCGACCGTAGAGACCATGATCACCATGACCCACGTGGAGAAATGGTATGGCGCCTTCCAGGCCCTTCATGACATCAACATGTCGGTCCGCAAGAGCGAAAGGATCGTGCTGTGCGGACCTTCGGGTAGCGGAAAATCGACGCTCATCCGATGCATCAACCATCTGGAGACTTACCAGAAGGGGGAGATCCGCGTTGGCGGCATCCTGATGGGAAACCAGGCAAAGGCGATCGATGCGATCCGGCGCGAGGTCGGCATGGTCTTCCAGCAGTTCAATCTTTTCCCGCACCTGACGGTCCTTGAGAACTGCATGCTGGCACCAATGCGGGCGCTCGGCGTTGGAAAGGCGGAGGCCGAGGAACGAGCCCGGTCACTGCTCGGCAGGGTCAAGATCCTGGAGCAGGCCGGTAAATACCCTGCGCAACTCTCCGGCGGCCAGCAGCAGCGCGTGGCAATTGCGCGCGCGCTCTGCATGCGGCCGAAAATCATGCTGTTCGACGAGCCCACCTCGGCGCTGGATCCGGAAATGGTCAAGGAAGTCCTCGATACGATGATCAGTCTCGCCGAAGAAGGTATGACGATGATCTGCGTGACGCATGAAATGGGCTTTGCCCGCCAGGTCGCTGATCGGGTGATCTTCATGGCAAGCGGGGCGATTGTCGAGGAAGCGCACCCGGCCGATTTCTTCACCAATCCGCGTCATGAGCGCACGCGCAAGTTCCTTGGCGAAATCCTGCGCAACTAGGCCCTCGAGGAAACTTCCATGTCAGAACAGTCGCAGACGGCTCCTTTGAAGATCGCCGTGATGGGCGCCGGCCTCATCGGCAAGAGCCATGTCGAACGCATTTTGGCCGAGCGGCGCACCGTACTTTGCGCCGTCATCGATCCATCAGACGCCGGGCGCGACTTTGCGGCAAGCAAAGGAGCGACATGGCATACGACCTTTGCCGAAGCTGCCGCAAACGAGCGTCCGGACGGTGTCATCATTGCAACGCCGAACCAGCTTCATGTCGCAAACGCCATGGAGGTCATCAAGGCCGGCATCCCGGTCCTCGTCGAAAAGCCGATCGCGGATGATGCCGGAGCCGCCGCCATGCTCGTTGACGCTAGTGAAAGAGCCGGCGTCCCAATTCTTGTCGGCCATCATCGTCGCCACAACCCAATGATCCAGGCAGCGAAGCGCGTTTTGGAAAGCGGCCGGCTCGGCAAGCTCCTGACCGCTCACGGAAGCTTTTGGGTGGCCAAGCCAGACGACTATTTCGACGTCGCATGGCGACGCCAGGCAGGTGCCGGGCCGACCTTTATCAATCTCATTCATGACGTCGATCTCTTCCGGTATTTCTTCGGCGAAGTTGAAAGCGTCCATGCGATGGAATCGAATTCCCTCAGGAGCCACGCGGTCGAGGATACTGCCGTCGTCCTGCTTCGGTTCAGCAGCGGCGTTCTCGGCACGTTGAATGCCTCCGATGCCGTCGCATCTCCCTGGAGTTGGGAAATGACCACCGGCGAAAATCCGGCTTTTCCACGGCAGGATCAGACTTGCTACCAAATCGGCGGAACCGGCGGTTCGCTCGCAATTCCGCAACTTGCGCTTTGGACCAATGCATCGAGGCCTGATTGGCTGGAACGGTTGGTCGAAGAACACGTGCCATTCACGCCGGCTGACCCTCTGGCCGCGCAGCTCAAGCACTTCTGCGAAGTCATTCGCGGCAGCGCCGAACCGCTGGTCAGCGGCCGGGAGGGGCTTGCGACACTTCGCGTCATCGAGGCGATCAAGTCATCGGCCCGA